>NZ_JBHVER010000084.1:0-31125 GCF_042802195.1 Kitasatospora sp. NPDC057500
GGGCGGCGGCGCTCGGCGCGGGGTCCGGCGGCGGGGCGGGCGCCCCGGCCGTGCCGCCGGCCTGGCCGGTCGGCGCCGGCGCCGCGGCCTCGCCCTCCTCGACCAGCCTGCCGACCGGGGTGACCTTGCCGGCCGCCGCGAACCCCCAGTCCAGCAGCGCCGCCGTCTCGTCGTACACCTTCTGGTACGTGGACGGGTGCATGACCGTCACCAGCAGGGTGCGCCCGCCGCGTTCGGCGGCGCCGACGAAGGTGGAGCCGGCGTTGGTGGTGAAACCGTTCTTCACCCCGATCAGGCCGGGGTACTTGCCGAGCAGCCGGTCGGTGTTGGCGATCCCGAAGCTGCCGCGCTGCCCGGTGTTCCTGTCCACCGCCCCCGGGAACTGCGCGTCGCGGGTCGCGCAGTACACCCGGAAGTCCGGGTTGCGCAGCCCGGCCCGGGCGAACAGCGTGAGGTCGTACGCCGAGGAGACCTGGCCCTCCGCGTCGTAGCCGTCCGGCGAGACCACCTTGGTGTCCAGGGCCTGGAGCGCGGTCGCCCGGGCCTGCATCTCGGCGACGGTCCGCTGCACCCCGCCGTTCATGTGCGCCAGGACGTGCACCGCGTCGTTCCCGGAGCTCAGGAACACCCCGCGCCAGAGGTCCTCGACCTTGTAGTCCAGGTCCTCCTTGATGCCGACCAGACTGCTGCCCGGCCCGATCCCCTGGATCTCCTCGGGCGCCACCTTGTGCACCGCCTCGCGGTCGAACTTGGGCAGCACGGTGTCCGCGAACAGGATCTTCAGGGTGGACGCCGGGGCGAGCCGCAGGTGCGGACCACTGGCCGCCAGCACCTCCCCTGACGCCGCGTCGGCCACGATCCAGGACTGCCCGGTGAGGTCCGCCGGCAGCGCCGGGGCCCCCGCCAGCGGGCTCACCTGGACCCCGGGGAGCCCCAGCCGCTCCCCGCCGACGACGGCCGGCGGTGGCGGCGGCTCGGCCGGGGCCGCGACGGCCGCCGGGGCGGCGGTCAGGAGCGGGAGCGCCGCGGCGGACGCGGCGAGCAGGCGTGCGAGCTTCGAGCGAATGGGCACCACCAGACGGTACCCAGTCCGCACCCCCGCCGTCCGCCCCTTGCCCCGCCGGACCGCAAGGAGGGCCCCACCGTACGCCGAACGGACGCCCCGCATACTGGGAGGGCACACCGTCTTCACCTCCCCTCCCCGTTGCACCGAGGACCACCCCCATGAAGCTCAGCCGCCGCACCTCCTGGTTCCTGACCGCCTTCGGCGTCTGGTCCATGATCATCTGGACCACCTTCGTCAAGAACCTCTGGAAGGACTCCGGCGGCCAGGCCTTCACCGACGGCGACCACTCCCAGCCCACGGCCTTCTTCTGGATCCACCTGCTGCTCGCGGTGACCTCCTTCGTCCTCGGCGTCGCGATCGGCCTCATCGGCGTCCGCGGCCTGCGCGCCACCCGCCGCGACCCCGCCGCCGGCTGACGGGAATTACCTGGTTGCGGGGCATGTGACGCCCTGGCAGGATCCTCTTCGCTCGACCACGATCGAACTCGCGTTCGATCACCAAGCAAGGGGGTCCCATGAAGCCTGCCCGTTTCCGCCCGCTCGGCGGCGCCGTCGCCGTCGCCCTGACGGCCGGTCTGTTCGCCGCGCCCGCCGCCCTCGCCGACACCACCGGCCCGAGGGTCACCGGCACCACCGCCTCACCGCAGCCCCGGAACCTCTCCGCGGGCACCGCCACCGACGCCTGCGACGCGACCACCGCGCCCGGCTGGATCGGCCTGACCTCCGGCGGCCCGACGCTGCGGGCGGGCGTCGCCTCGGACACCGCCGGCAGCCTCTCCGCCGCCTTCTCGGTCCGTGACCTGACCACCTCCGCCGCCGCCTTCGACGGCACCGTCCAGGCCTACGGCGGCACCGCGACCACCACCGTCCCCGGCCTCGCCGACGGCCACTCCTACGCCTGGAACGCCCGCGCCCTCCAGGGCGCCGAGACCTCCGAGGCCTCCCCGGACTGCCACTTCAAGCTGGACCTGGCCGGCCCCCAGGCCGCCGTCTCCTCCACCGACTTCCCGGCCTCCGGCTCCGGCCAGACCCCGCTCAAGTACGCGGGCGATACCGGCACCTTCCTGCTCACCGGCGCCGACCCCGTCCCGGCGGGCGGCGAGGCCTCGGGCATCGCCTGCTACCGCTACGCGCTCAACAGCACCACCGGGGTCGGCGGCGGCTGCACCGGCGCCGTCGTGCCCGGCCCGAACGGCACCGGCACCCTCACCCTGCGGGTGCCGCAGTGGGGCACCAACGTCCTCACCGTCGAGGCCGTCGACAACGCGGGCAACGTGAGCCAGAGCGCGACCTACACCTTCTACGCCCCCTCCAACCCCAACCCGCCGCAGGCGCTCGGGGACGTCGACGCCGACGGGGTGCCGGACATCCTGCTCCCGGACGCCGCCGGGAACCTCCAGATCATCAGCGCGGCGGCCGCCGCCGCCACGCCGACCTCCGTGGTCCCCGCGACCGCCGCGCCGGACCAGACCTCCTGGACGGGCTTCCAGCTGGCCCACCGCGGCTGGCGCGGCCACGCCCCGATGGACGACGTGCTGATGCACGAGCCCGGATCGTCCGCGCTGTACTTCTACAACAACACCGACGCCGGCGCCTTCACGCAGTACCCGGGTACGGTCCGCCGGCCCGTCTCCTGCAAGGACGCCGCCGGCATCACGATGACCTGCCCGGCCGACTACGCGCGCGACTGGAGCAGGGCCGACCAGCTGGTGGCGCTCGGCTCGCTCAACACCCAGCTCAACCCCTCGCTGCTGACGGTCGAGAACGGCGACCTCTGGCTGTTCCCCAACCCCGGGCTCAACTCCTCGCTCACCACCGCCCGCAAGCTCACCACCGGCGGCTCCTGGACCGGCTACGACCTGGTCGCCCCCGGCCGCGACGGCGCGGGCAACCTCGCCCTCTGGGCGCGCGAGCGGGCCACCGGCGCGCTGCACGCCTACGCGATCCCCAAGCTGGCCGACGGCACCTTCGACTTCACCGCCCTCGCCGCCCCGGCGGCCGGCGTGGTCGCCACCGGCTTCACCGTGGACGCCTACCCGGTGCTCGGCAGCTCGGGTGACGGCGACGGCGACACGGTGCCCGACCTGTGGGCCGTCACCGCCGACCGGCACCTGCTGACCTACCAGGGCCTCACCAACCCCAAGGACCTCGGCGTCCTGGCCTGACCAGCCCGAAGGCCCCCGTCCGGAGCGGACGGGGGCCTTCGTCGTACGGGGTGCTGCTCCGGGATCAGAAGCGGCGGGTGACCAGGGCGCGCTTCACTTCCTGGATCGCCTTGGTGACCTCGATGCCGCGCGGGCAGGCCTCCGAGCAGTTGAAGGTGGTCCGGCAGCGCCAGACGCCCTCACGGTCGTTCAGGATCTCCAGGCGCTGCTCCGCACCCTCGTCGCGCGAGTCGAAGATGAAGCGGTGCGCGTTGACGATCGCGGCCGGGCCGAAGTACTGCCCGTCGTTCCAGAACACCGGGCAGGACGACGTGCACGCGGCGCACAGGATGCACTTGGTGGTGTCGTCGAACCGCTCGCGGTCCTCGGCGGACTGCAGGCGCTCGCGGGTCGGCTCGTTCCCCTTGGTGATGAGGAACGGCATGACGTCCTTGTACGCCTGGAAGAACGGGTCCATGTCCACGACCAGGTCCTTGAGGACCGTCAGGCCCTTGATGGCCTCGATCGTGATCGGCTTCTCCGGGTTGACGTCCTTGATCAGGGTCTTGCACGCCAGCCGGTTGCGGCCGTTGATCCGCATCGCGTCGGAGCCGCAGATGCCGTGCGCGCAGGAACGGCGGTAGGTGAGGGTGCCGTCCTGCTCCCACTTGATCGTGTTGAGCGCGTCCAGGACGCGCTCCTTCGGGTCCATCTCCAGCTGGTAGTCGACCCACACCGGCTCCGGGAGCTCCTCCGGGTTGAACCGGCGGATCCGGAAGGTGACGGTGATCAGCTCGGTGCCACCGGCCTCGACCGCGTCCAGAGCGGCCGAGTGCTTCTCCACGGTCGGAGTGCTCATCAGTACTTACGCTCCATCGGCTGGTAGCGGGTCTGCACGACCGGCTTGTAGTCAAGGCGGATGGAGGTGCTGCCGTCCTCGGCGACCTCCTGGTACGCCATGGTGTGCTGCATGAACTTCACGTCGTCACGGGTCGGGAAGTCCTCGCGGTAGTGACCGCCGCGCGACTCCTCGCGGGCGAGCGCGGAGACCGCCAGGACCTCGGCCAGGTCGAGCAGGTTGCCCAGCTCGATGGCCTCCAGCAGGTCCGTGTTGTAACGGAAGCCCTTGTCCTGGATGGAGACGTTCTTGTAGCGCTCCTTCAGCGCGGCGACGTCCTCGACGGCCTGCTTCAGGGTGGCGCCGGTGCGGTACACCATCGCGTTGGTGTCCATGGTCTCCTGCAGCTCCTTGCGGATCTGCGCCACGGACTCGGTGCCGGTGGCCTCGCGCAGGCCGTCGACCATGGACTGGACCAGCTGCTCCGGGTTCTCCGGCAGCGGCACGAACTCGTTCGCCTCGGCGAACCCGGCGGCGGCGATGCCGGCGCGGCGGCCGAAGACGTTGATGTCCAGCAGCGAGTTGGTGCCCAGGCGGTTGGCGCCGTGCACGGACACGCAGGCGACCTCGCCGGCCGCGTACAGGCCCGGGACGACGTCGGTGTTGTTGCGCAGCACCTCACCCTCGACGTTGGTCGGGATGCCGCCCATGGCGTAGTGCGCGGTGGGCTGGATCGGGATCGGGTCCGTGTAGGGCTCGATGCCGAGGTAGGTGCGGGCGAACTCGGTGATGTCCGGGAGCTTGGCGTCCAACTGCTCCGGCGGCAGGTGGGTCAGGTCCAGGTAGACGTGGTCGCCGTCCGGACCGCAGCCGCGGCCCTCGCGGATCTCGGTGTAGATCGCGCGGGAGCAGACGTCACGGGACGCGAGGTCCTTCATGACGGGGGCGTAGCGCTCCATGAAGCGCTCGCCGTCCTTGTTGCGCAGGATGCCGCCCTCGCCGCGGGCGCCCTCGGTGAGCAGGATGCCCATGCGCCAGATGCCCGTCGGGTGGAACTGGAAGAACTCCATGTCCTCCAGCGGCAGGCCGCGGCGGTAGGCCACCGCCTGGCCGTCACCGGTGAGGGTGTGGGCGTTCGAGGAGACCTTGAACATCTTGCCGGTGCCGCCGGAGGCGAACACGACGGCCTTGGCCCGGAAGACGTGGATCTCGCCGGTGGCCAGCTCGTAGGCGACGACGCCCGCGGTCCTGCCCTCGTTGATCAGCAGGTCGAGGACGTAGAACTCGTTGAAGAACTCGACGCCGTGCTTGACGCAGTTCTGGAACAGCGTCTGCAGGATCATGTGGCCGGTGCGGTCGGCCGCGTAGCAGGAACGGCGGACCGGGGCCTCGCCGTGGTTGCGGGAGTGGCCGCCGAAGCGGCGCTGGTCGATCCGGCCCTGCTCGGTGCGGGAGAAGGGCAGGCCCATCTTCTCCAGGTCGAGGACGGCGTCGATGGCCTCCTTGCACATGATCTCGGCGGCGTCCTGGTCGACCAGGTAGTCACCACCCTTGACCGTGTCGAAGGTGTGCCACTCCCAGTTGTCCTCCTCGACGTTGGCGAGGGCGGCGCACATGCCGCCCTGGGCCGCGCCGGTGTGGGACCGGGTGGGGTAGAGCTTGGTCAGGACGGCGGTGCGGCTGCGCTGCGTCGACTCGATGGCGGCGCGCATGCCGGCGCCGCCGGCGCCGACGATGACGGTGTCGTACTGATGAATCTGCATGGGGGTTCTAACTCGCCTCTGGCCTCTGCCGATGTCCGATTGGGTGCTGTCGGCTCAGATGTTGGGGTCGAAGGTGAAGATCACCAGGGTGCCCAGCAGCACGGTGAAGACCGTGGCGGTACCCATGAGGCCCTTCAGCCAGAGCCGGGTGGAGTCCTTCTCGGCGTAGTCGTTGATGACCTGGCGCATGCCGTTGGCGCCGTGCAGCATGGCGAGCCAGAGCATGGTGAGGTCCCAGACCTGCCAGAACGGCGAGGCCCAGCGGCCGGCCACGAAGGCGAAGCCGATCTTGGAGACGCCGCCGTCGAGCACCAGCATGATCAGCAGGTGGCCGAGGATCAGCACCACCAGGACGATGCCGGACAGGCGCATGAACAGCCACGCCAGCATCTCGAAGTTGGTGCGGGTGCGGCGCGGGGTCTTCTTGGTCCGCTGGCGGGCCGGCTCGATCACGAAGGCGTCGGCGGGGTTGCCCGTGCCGAGGCCCTTGCCGGTGTGCGCCTGCGCGGAGGGGACCACCACAGCGTCGGAGATTTCCGTGGACATGTCTCAGATCACTTCCCGAACCAGGAGGTCAGCGTGTGCTGCAGGATCGGGTAGAAGGCGCCGGCCATGAGGACGACCCAGACCCCGACCACGGACCAGAGCATCTGCTTCTGGTACTTCGGGCCCTTCGACCAGAAGTCGACGGCGACGACGCGCAGGCCGTTCAGGGCGTGGAACAGGATGGCGGCCACCAGGCCGTACTCCATCAGGTTCACGAGCGGCGTCTTGTACGTCTGGATGACGGTGTCGTACGCCTCGGGCGACACCCGCACCAGGGCGGTGTCCAGGACATGGGCGAACAGGAAGAAGAAGATGAGGACGCCGGTGACTCGATGAGCCACCCAGCTCCACATGCCTTCCCGGCCGCGGTACAGCGTTCCAGCCGGCACGGAAAAACCCTCCGGAAGCGATTGGGGGCTCGGCCGGCTTCGGTGTCGGTCAGCCCGGCCGGGTACGGTCCACCGGCCGCGAGCATCCTATCGACGCGTTGTCGGGAACCGCCTCCGGGGGCCCGAGCTGTGATCAAACAGGCACTTCTGGCCTAGTTGGGCGGGAACCGGGGAGCGTTTTGCGACACAAGGTGACGAATTCGTCGCGCAAAGTCGCGCTACCGTGGGCGGCCCCGTCCGCCCCGACACCCCGCCGAGGCCCCCGTGCCGCACCCTGCTCCGCGCCCTCCCCGCTCCCTGCTGCTGT
This sequence comes from Kitasatospora sp. NPDC057500, assembly GCF_042802195.1. Lineage (NCBI taxonomy): Bacteria > Bacillati > Actinomycetota > Actinomycetes > Kitasatosporales > Streptomycetaceae > Kitasatospora > Kitasatospora sp. NPDC057500. The sequence goes on from NZ_JBHVER010000084.1 coordinate 7,053, forward strand.
CCGCCGCCCTGCTGCTCGCCGCCGGCTGCGCCGCCCCCGCGGGCGGCTCGGCCGACCGGGCGCCCGCCGGGGCCCCGGCCCGCGAGCTGTCCGCCGCCGAACTGCGGGCCGCCGCGGTGACCGACGCCGAGCTCGGCCCCGGCTTCACCGTGACGGTGATCACGCCCGGGCGCGGCGGGACCGGCCCGGACGGCGGCCGGGAGGCCGCCGACAAGCCGGCCTGCCAGCCGCTGCTGGACGCGGTGGCCCCGGCTTCCGCCGCAGGCCGGGCGGACGGCCCGGCCTCCGGCGGGCCGGTCCCGGCGGTGCCGTACGCGGAGACGGATCTGAGCGTGGCCCTGGCCGCCGACCCGGCGGGCAGCCTCTACGGCGGGCTGCTCGGCTACCGGGGCGACCGGGCGGCCCGGCTGCTGGAGGAGCTGGAGGGGCTGTTCGTCCCGTGCGCGGAGTTCGCCTCGACGGCGCCGCCGCCCCCGGCGGAGAAGGGCCGGGGCGTGACCCGCACCACGCACCGGCTGAGCCGGAACGACACGCCCACGCCCGAGGGAGCCGACGAGGCGACGGGTTTCACCCTCACGAATGAATCGGGCGGGGTGGTGCTCGCGCAGCGCGCCGTCCTCGCCAGGGTCGGTCCGGCGCTGGTGGTGTTCAGCACGGTGGGCGTCGGCGCCGAGCCGGCCCCCGCGCCGGACGAGCGGGTCGTCCGGCGACAGGTGGCCGGGCTGCGCGCGGCCCAGCGGGGCTGAGCGCCCCGGTGTCAGCGGGCCGCGGCCCTCGAATGGGTGGCGACCAGGTGCTCCAGGCGGGTGAGGGCGATCCGGCGCAGCTCGTCGGCGGCGACCAGGCGCTCCTCGTCGGGGTCGTTGGCGAGACGGGTGCGGATGGAACCGAGGACGGCGTCGAGCATCTCCTCGGCGTCGATGCCCTCCAGGCAGACCACGAAGACGTGGCCGAACCGGGCCTCGTACGCGGCGTGCGCCGCCCGGAGCGCGGTGTGCGCCGCCTGGCTGCCGGGTGCGCGCATGCCGAGGAGCGGCTGCGGCATCCAGCTCTCGTCCGCCAGTGCCTCGGCCAGGTCGGCCGGACGCAGGTCGTACGAGGCCTCGCTGGCGGCGGCGAGCAGGGACTCTATGTCGGGGTAGGGCCGGTGTGCGGTGAGCCGCAGGGCCCACCGGTGACTGCCGCAGCAGGCCAGCAGGGCCTCCTCCGCGGCTCCGGCGTCGGCCTCGTTGAATCGGTGCAACCCGAGGAGGGTCGGTTCGTCCCGGGGGTCGAGCCGCGGTGACGGGATGTCGCTGGCCAGCGGGTCCTCCTCGTGAGGGCGGGAAGGTGCCGGTGATGGGGGGCGGGTGGAGTGGTGGATGACGCGGCGGTGAAGCCAGGTGAAGTATGAGGCTGCGGAACGGCATCCAATGCCCGTCCGGCTGTGGCTCAAAGGTAGTTGAGCGCTCATCAGTTGGGGAGGGCGCGCGCGGATTTCATCCGAACGAGCTATCAAGTTGTGACGTTGACGCCTCGGTGTCAGCGCCCTCCCCGTTCCCGCCGTCACGGAGCGTCAGGACTGCTGCTCGCGGTGCACCTTGTGGTTGGCGGCCTGGGCGCGCGGGCGGACCACCAGGAGGTCGATGTTGACGTGCGACGGCCGGGTGACCGCCCAGGCGACGGTGTCGGCGACGTCCTCTGAGGTGAGCGGTTCGGCGACGCCCGCGTAGACCGCGGCGGCCTTCTCCTCGTCGCCGCGGAACCGGGTCACCGCGAAGCCCTCCGACTTCACCATGCCCGGGGCGATCTCGATCACCCGGATCGGCTCCCCGCACAGCTCCAGCCGGAGCGTCGCGGCGATGGTGTGCGCCGCGTGCTTGGCCGCCACGTAGCCGCCGCCGCCCTCGTACGCGGCCAGCGCGGCCGTCGAGGAGAGCACCAGGACGGTGCCGTCGCCGCTCGCCCGCAGGGCCGGCAGCAGTGCCTGGGTCATGTGCAGCACGCCGAGCACGTTGACCTGGTACATGGCCAGCCAGTCGGCCGGGTCGCCGGTCTCGACGCTCTCCGCGCCGATCGCCCCGCCGGCGTTGTTCACCAGCACGTCCACCCGGCCGACCTGCGCGGCGAAGGCGTCCACGGCGGCGCGGTCGGTGACGTCCAGGGTGTACGCCCGGCCGCCGGTCTCCTCGGCCAGCTCCTCGATCCGCTCGGTCCGGCGGGCGGTCAGCACCACCTCGAAGCCCTCGGCCGCGAGCCGGCGGGCGGTCGCCGCGCCGATCCCGCTGCTCGCACCGGTGACGACGGCCACCTTCTGCTCGGTCATAGCCACTCCTGAGATATCCCGGTCGGTTCAGCCGATCATCTCAAGGCCTCCGGCGCTACATTGCGAAGGGAGTGGACCCGCCCGCCGACCCCCGCGGAGGACCTCGTGACCGCCGAACCGCCCGCCGGACCGCGCCGCACCGAGTCCGGCTTCCCGTTCGAACCGGTGTACGGCCCCGAGTCCCTGGCCGGCCGGGACCCGGCCGAGCGCCTCGGCCGCCCGGGGGAGTACCCGTTCACCCGGGGGATCCACCCGACCATGTACACCGGCCGGCCGTGGACCATGCGCCAGTACGCCGGCTTCGGCACCGCCGCCGAGTCCAACGCCCGCTACCGGCGGCTGATCGCCGGCGGCTCCACCGGCCTCTCGGTCGCCTTCGACCTGCCCACCCAGATGGGCTACGACTCGGACGCCCCGCTCGCCGCCGGCGAGGTCGGCCGGGTCGGGGTGGCGGTCGACAGCGTGGAGGACATGGCGGAGCTGTTCTCCGGCATCCCGCTCGGCGAGGTCTCCACCTCGATGACCATCAACGCCCCGGCCGCCGTCCTGCTGCTGCTCTACCAACTGGTCGGCGAGGCCCAGGGCGTCCCGCCGGCCCGGCTCACCGGCACGGTGCAGAACGACGTGCTGAAGGAGTACATCGCCCGCGGCACGTACATCTTCCCGCCGCAGCCCTCGCTGCGGCTGGTCGCCGACCTCTTCCGGTACTGCCGCGCCGAGGTCCCGCGCTGGAACACCATCTCGATCTCCGGGTACCACATGGCCGAGGCCGGGGCCACGCCCGCGCAGGAGATCGCCTTCACCCTGGCCGACGGCATCGCCTACGTACGCGCCGCGCTGGCCGCCGGGCTCGCGGTGGACGACTTCGCGCCCCGGCTCTCCTTCTTCTTCGTCGCCCGCAGCACCCTGCTGGAGGAGGTCGCCAAGTTCCGCGCCGCCCGCCGGATCTGGGCCCGGGTGATGCGCGAGGAGTTCGGCGCCCGCGACCCGCGCTCGCAGCGGCTGCGCTTCCACACCCAGACCGCCGGCGTCCAGCTCACCGCCCAGCAGCCCGAGGTGAACCTGGTCCGGGTCGCGGTGCAGGCGCTGGCCGCGGTGCTCGGCGGCACCCAGTCGCTGCACACCAACTCCTTCGACGAGGCGCTGGCGCTGCCCACCGAGAAGGCCGCCCGGCTCGCCCTGCGCACCCAGCAGGTGCTCGCCCACGAGACCGATGCGACCGCCACCGTCGACCCGTTCGCCGGCTCCTACGCGGTGGAGGCGCTGACCGACGAGGTGGAGGCCGCCGCGCTCGGCCTGATGGCGAGGGTCGAGGAGCTGGGCGGGGCGGTGGCCGCGATCGAGGCCGGCTACCAGAAGGCGGAGATCGAGCGCAGCGCCTACCGGATCCAGCGGGAGACCGAGGCGGGCACGCGCACGGTGGTCGGGGTCAACCGGTTCCGGCTGGAGCCGGGGGAGTCGGCGGCCGAGGAGCCGTACCGGCCGCTGCGGGTGGACCCGGCGGTCGAGGCCCGGCAGGTCGGCCGGCTGGCCCGGCTGCGGGCGGCGCGGGACGGCTCCGCGGTGGTCCGGGCGCTGGACGCGCTGCGCCGGGCCGCCGGGGGCGGGGACAACGTGCTGTACCCGATGCGCGAGGCGCTGGCCGCGCGGGCCACCGTCGGCGAGGTCTGCGACGCACTGCGCGAGGTCTGGGGCCGGCACGTCCCGGTTGAACGCTTTTGAGCCATTGTTCGCGCGTCCGGAACGCGTGCGGGGCCGTCCGCGCCGCCGTCAACCGGCCGGTGGAGCGCGCCGTGACGTTGATCGTCGGTGGTCGTTGCACAGGGCAGGCACCACCGGGAAGGCGGCTGAAACAAGATGTCATACCCACCAGCGCGGCCGGTATGCGCCCATCCGGGGACTTCTTTGCGGGAAGTCGGGCCAAATCCCCCCAACAGGCCTACCCTTGTTGAGATGAACCGTCGTGAGTCCGCCCAGTCGGCCGTCACCCTCACCGCTGCCCGCCCCGCCGCCGGTCTCCGCGACCGGGTACGGGAGCTGGAGCCCGAGCTGATCGCCTTCCGGCGGGACCTGCACCGGCACCCGGAGCTGGGCCGCCAGGAGTTCCGAACCACCGGCCTGCTGCGCGACCGCCTGGCCGCCGCCGGCCTCGCCCCCCGGGTCCTCCCGGGCGGCACCGGAATGCTCGTCGACATCGTTCCCGAGTCCGCCCCGCCCGGCGCGGAGTTCCTCGCCTTCCGCGCCGACATCGACGCCCTGCCGATCGACGACGCCAAGACCGACGTCCCCTACCGTTCGAGCGTCCCCGGCCGGGCCCACGCGTGCGGCCACGACGTGCACACCTCGGTGGTGCTCGGCACCGCGCTGGTGCTCGCCGAGTCGGCCCGCACCGGTGAGCTGCGCCGCCCGGTCCGGATGGTCTTCCAGCCCGCCGAGGAGGTCATGCCCGGCGGCGCGCTGGACGTGATCGCGGCCGGCGGGATGGAGGGCGTCGGCCGGATCTTCGCCGTGCACTGCGACCCCAAGGTGGAGGTGGGCCGGGTCGGCCTGCGGGTCGGGGCGATCACCTCGGCCTGCGACCGCCTGGTGCTCCACCTGGACGGCCCCGGCGGCCACACCGCGCGCCCGCACCTGACCACCGACCTGGTCACCGCGGTCGCCCGCACCGCCGCCGAGCTGCCGGCCGCGCTGGCCCGCCGGATGGACCCGCGCTGGGGCGTCTCGCTGGTCTGGGGCCGGATCGCCGCCGGCTCCGCGCCCAACGTCATCCCGCAGCACGCGGAGCTGGAGGGCACCGTCCGCTGCCTGGAGCTGGCCGGCTGGCGGGAGGCGCCGGACCTGCTGCACGAGCTGATCGCCCGGCTCGCCGAGACCTACCGCGCGAAGTGGACGCTCGACTACCACCGGGGTGTGCCGCCGGTGGTCAACGAGGCGGTCTCGGTGGGGCTGCTGGAGGCCGCGATGACCGCGCGCTTCGGGCAGGACGGCGCCGAGGTGGTCGAGGACACCGAGCAGTCGCTCGGCGGGGAGGACTTCTCCTGGTACCTGGAGCACGCGCCCGGCGCGCTGGCCCGGCTCGGCGTGCGGGCCCCCGGCGACACCGCCGTGCGCGACCTGCACCAGGGCCGCTTCGACGTGGACGAGCGGGCGATCGCGATCGGCGTGGAGCTGTTCACCGCACTGGCGCTGGAGCCCGGCACGCTCTGACGCCGTCACTCCGTGTGTGGCCACCGGAACCGGACACCCTTCGAAGGTGTCCGGTTTCGTCGTGAATACCCGGTTTATTCGGGGTTCCGTACACTGGGCTGCGCCAGTTTCCAGCACTGTTGGCGAAAGGGAAAGGAGCGTCGGAGCGGCCGTGAGACCACGGTTTGATAACAACCCGAATGCTCCGGCGGCCCGTAACACAACCGTGTTCTACGCGCGTTACGGTGGCGTCCGACCACGCTAAACGGGTGCGTGTGAGAAGGAGATACTCCCTTGCGCCGTTCTACTAAGCTCGCTGCGGTTGTGCTCTCGGGTTCCCTGGGCATCGCCTCGCTCGCCGCTTGCGGCGCAAAGAGCAACGACACCACCGCCTCCTCCGGCTCGTCCGACGGCGGCATGAAGGTCGGCATGGCCTACGACATCGGCGGCCGTGGCGACCAGTCCTTCAACGACTCCGCGGCCCGCGGCCTGGACCGGGCCAAGAGCGAGCTGGGCGTCGCGGTCACCGAGGCCGACGCCAAGACCGGCGAGGCGGAGGCCGACAAGGAGACCCGCCTCAAGAACCTGGTCACCGCGGGCTACAACCCGATCATCGCCGTCGGCTTCGTCTACCAGGCCGCCGTCGAGAAGGTCGCCAAGGACAACCCGAACACCAAGTTCGCGATCATCGACTCGGCCTCCGACACCCAGCCGGCCAACGTCACCTCGCTGACCTTCTCGGAGCAGGAGGGCTCGTACCTGGCCGGTGTGGCCGCCGCCCTCAAGTCCAAGAACAAGCACGTCGGCTTCATCGGCGGTGTGCAGTCCGAGCTGATCAAGAAGTTCGAGGCGGGCTACCGCGCGGGCGTCAAGTCCGTCGACCCGAACATCCCGGTCGAGGTCACCTACCTGACCACCCCGCCGGACTTCACCGGCTTCGCCGCGCCCGACAAGGGCAAGGAGGCCGCGCAGGGCCAGCTCGACAAGAAGGCCGACGTCATCTACACCGCCGCCGGCTCCTCCGGCAACGGTGCCATCGAGGCCGTCGCCAACGCCGGCGCCCTGGCCATCGGCGTCGACTCCGACCAGGCCGTCCAGCCCGCCCTGGCGAAGTACAAGAACAGCATCATGACCTCGATGGTCAAGAACGTCGACAACGCCGTCTTCGCGTACGTCGAGTCCATCAAGAAGGGCCAGCCCTTCACCGGTGTGAAGAACTTCGACCTCAAGGCCGACGGTGTCTCGCTCGCCACCACCGGCGGCAAGATCGACGACATCAAGGGCAAGCTCGACGAGGCCGCCGCCGCCATCAAGAGCGGCCAGACCACCGTCCCGGCCGACCCGTCGAAGCTGTAAGGCTCCAGGGCTCGACCGGACGTCGCTGCCGCTGCCGCCTGCCCGGCAGCGCCATGATGGACGCAACATAGGGAGGGGCCCGGAAGGGTGCGCTCAGTGCGTACCCCCGGGCCCCGACCCGTCCCCGAACCCTTTCCCGCTTTTGGCCCTCCAGCGCAACGACGCGCCTCCAGACCACCAGGAGACCGCCATCACCGCATCCGACCCCGCCCCGAACACGGGCGGTAACCCCAGCGCGGGGACGGCGACACCGGCCGTCGAACTGCGCGGAATCACCAAGCGCTTCCCCGGCGTCGTGGCCAACCACGACATCAACCTCACCGTCCGCACCGGCACCGTGCACGCCCTGATGGGCGAGAACGGCGCCGGCAAGTCGACGCTGATGAAGATCCTCTACGGCATGCAGAAGCCGGACGAGGGCACCATCGCGATCAACGGCGAGCAGTGCGAGTTCAACACCCCGGGCGACGCCATCGCGCGCGGCATCGGCATGGTGCACCAGCACTTCATGCTCGCCGACAACCTGACCGTCCTGGAGAACGTCGTCCTCGGCGGCGAGCACCTCTACGGCATCGGGGCCAAGGCCAAGGAGAAGATCAAGGAGATCTCCGACCAGTACGGCCTGGGCGTGCGCCCGGACGCCCTGGTCGAGGACCTCGGGGTGGCCGACCGCCAGCGCGTCGAGATCCTCAAGGTGCTCTACCGCGGGGCCAAGATCCTCATCCTCGACGAGCCCACGGCCGTGCTGGTCCCGCAGGAGGTCGACGCGCTGTTCGACAACCTGCGCGAGCTGAAGTCCGAGGGCGTCACCGTCATCTTCATCTCGCACAAGCTGCACGAGGTGCTCTCGGTGGCCGACGCGATCAGCGTCATCCGCCGCGGCACCACCGTCGGCGACGCCGACCCCAAGGGCGTGACCGCCCGCCAGCTCGCCGAGCTGATGGTCGGCGCCGAACTGCCCTCCCCGGAGAGCCGCGAGTCGACCGTCACCACCGACGAGATGCTGCGCGTCGACGGCCTGCGGATCGCCAAGACCGACGCCGAGGGCATCGAGCGCGTCGTCCTGGACGACATCTCGCTGCGCATCCACAAGGGCGAGATCCTCGGCATCGCCGGTGTCGAGGGCAACGGCCAGGCCGAACTGGTCGAGGCCATCATGGGCATGCTCCCGCTGGACGCCGGCTCCGTCACGCTGGACGGCAAGGACCTCTCCGGCACCCTCACCCGGGCCCGCCGCGAGGCCGGCATCGGCTACATCCCCGAGGACCGCCACCGGCACGGCCTGCTGCTGGAGGCCCCGCTCTGGGAGAACCGGATCCTCGGCCACGTCAGCGAGCGCCCCAACTCCAAGGGCGTGCTGCTCGACCCGGCCGCCGCCCGCAAGGACACCCAGCGGATCGTCGAGGAGTACGACGTCCGCACGCCCGGCATCGAGGTCACCGCGGCCTCCCTCTCCGGCGGCAACCAGCAGAAGCTGATCATCGGCCGCGAGATGAGCCACGACCCCAAGCTGCTGATCGCCGCCCACCCCACCCGCGGTGTGGACGTCGGCGCCCAGGCGCAGATCTGGGAGCACATCCGGGTCGCCCAGCGGGCCGGCCTCGCCGTGCTGCTGATCTCCGCCGACCTCGACGAGCTGATCGGCCTCTCCGACACCATCCGGGTGATCTACCGCGGCCGGCTGGTCGCCGACGCCGACCCGGGGACCGTGACCGCCGAGGACCTCGGCACCGCGATGACCGGCGCCGCCAGCGGCCACATCGAGTCCGAGCCGGAGGCGGTCGCCGAGGCGCAGGCCCTCGCGGCCGAGGGCACCGAGGCCGCGCCGTCCGACGCCCCCACCGACACCGCCGACGACCAGCAGGCGGGGGAGTAGCCCACATGACCAGTCCCAAGCCCGCTCCCGCCGCGGCCCCCGCCAAGGGCGGCCTGGCCCAGCGGTTCAGCGGCGAGAAGATCGTGCTCGCCCTCGCGGCGCCGGTGCTCGCCGTCGTGCTGTCCGTCGTCATCTGCTCGCTGCTGCTGGCGACCTCCGGCAAGAACCCGTTCGACGCCTGGAACGTGATGATCACGTACGGCACCAAGTCGGACGGCCAGGTGGCCATCATCAACCGGTCCACCACGTACTACCTCGCCGCCGCGGCCGCCGCCTTCGGCTTCCGCATGAACCTCTTCAACATCGGCGTCGAGGGCCAGTACAAGCTCGCCGCGCTGTTCGCCGCCTTCGTCGGCAGCCAGGTCGACCTCCCGGCGATCATCCAGATCCCGCTGCTGCTGGTGACCGCGATGCTGGTCGGCGGCATGTGGGCGGCCGTCGCCGGCCTGCTGAAGGTCTACCGCGGCGTCAGCGAGGTCATCTCGACCATCATGCTGAACTCGATCGCCACCGCGGTGGTCGGCCTGCTGCTCGTCCCCGGCATCTTCGCGCCGGAGAAGGGCACCACCAGCAACGCGATCCAGACCACTCCGATCTCGGAGTCCAGCCGGTTCTTCTCGATCGACACCGACGGCGGCACGCTCTGGGGCTTCGTCGTCATCGCGGTCGTGGTCGGCGTGGCCTTCCAGTTCACCCTGAACCGCACCCGCTTCGGCTTCGACCTGCGCGCCACCGGCCGCTCGGAGACCGCGGCCACCGCCTCGGGCGTCAACGTCAAGCGCATGGTCGTCACCTCGATGGTGGTCTCCGGTGCGCTGGCCGGCCTGATCGGCCTGCCGGAGCTGATGCAGAACTCCTACTACTTCGGCCAGAGCTTCCAGGCGGGCCTCGGCTTCCTGGGCATCTCGGTCGCCCTGCTCGGGCGCAACAGCCCGATCGGCATGGTGTTCGCCGCCCTGCTCTTCGCCTTCCTCGACGCCACCGGCTCCCAGCTGCCGCTGCCGCAGAACGGTGAGTTCCCGTTCGAGATCGTCGACGTCATGAAGGGCACCATCGTCATCTGCGTCGTCGTCGCCTACGAGCTGGTCCGCCGCTACGGCCTGAAGCGCCAGCAGCAGAAGGTCGGCGCCGAACTCGCCGCCCAGGCTGCCGCCGCGGCCGCCCAGAAGAAGGAGGTGTCGGCATGAGTACGGCTACCGCTGTCCGCGCCAAGACGCCCGGCGGCGCGCCCGCCAAGAAGCGCAAGCTGTCCTGGCCGGTGGTGCTGCTGCTGATCGCGGGCGCCCTGGTCCTCTTCTCGGCCGTCGGCATGATCACCGACAACCACGCGCTGACCTCCTCCGGCCAGATCACCGCGGCGCTCGGCGCGGCGGTCCCGATCGGCATGGCCGGTCTCGGCGGTCTCTGGTCCGAGCGGGCCGGCGTCGTCAACATCGGCCTCGAAGGCATGATGGTCGCCGGCACCTTCGCCGGCGCCTGGGGCGGCTACCTGGTCAACCCCTGGTTCGGCCTGGTGGCCGGCATGCTCGGCGGTGCGCTCGGCGGTCTGCTGCACGCCGTCATCACGGTGACCTTCGGCGTCGACCACATCGTCTCCGGCGTCGGCATCAACCTGCTGATCCCCGGCATCTGCGCGTACGTCAACCGGATCTACTACAAGGACTACATCTCGGTGGGCGCCGGTGCGAACCAGTCGCCGCCGGCCGATCCGCTGCCGTACATCACCGTCCCCGGCCTGTCCTCCGGCCTGAAGGACATCGAGGCCCACCACTGGTTCCTGGTCTCCGACGTCGCCGGCGTGCTCGGCGGCCTGGTCACCAACCTGTCGGTGGTCGTGATCCTGGCCGGCGCGCTGATCGTCGCCAGCTACTTCGCCCTCTGGCGGACCGTCTTCGGCCTGCGGCTGCGCTCCTGCGGCGAGAACCCGACCGCCGCCGAGTCGCTGGGCGTCAACGTCTACAAGTACAAGTACCTGGCGGTCATCGCCTCGGGCGCCTTCGCGGGCCTCGGCGGCGCGTACCTCTCGCTGGTCGCCGCGCACTTCTACAAGGACGGCCAGACCCTGGGCCGCGGCTTCATCGGCCTCGCCGCGATGATCTTCGGCAACTGGATGCCGGGCGGCCTCGCCGTCGGCGCCGGCCTGTTCGGCTTCACCGACAGCCTCCAGCTGCGCGACCCGGAGTCGGTGCACGTGCTGATCCTGGTGGTCGCCATCGCGATGGTGCTGCTGGCGGCCTGGCACCTGTACCGCCGCAAGTACACCTCGGCGCTGATCTCCGCGGTGGTCTCCGGCGGCCTGTTCGTCTGGTACTTCACCACCGAGGAGGTGCAGCGTCCGCTGATCGTCGCCACGCCGTACGTGATCACCCTGGTGGTGCTCTCGCTGGCCTCGCAGCGACTGCGGCCGCCGAAGGCCGACGGCCAGATCTACCGCAAGGGAGAGGGCAAGTGACGCCGGCCGCCGAGGCGGTGGACTGGGCCGCGCTGCGGACGGCGGCGCGCGAGGCGATGAGCCACGCGTACGCGCCCTACAGCAGGTTCCCGGTCGGCGCCGCCGCCCTGGTGGACGACGGCCGGGTGGTCACCGGCTGCAACGTGGAGAACGCCTCGTACGGGCTGGGGCTGTGCGCCGAGTGCGGCCTGGTCTCCGCGCTGCACGCCAGTGGCGGCGGCCGGCTGACCGCGTTCACCTGTGTGGACGGGGCCGGGGCGCTGCTGATGCCGTGCGGCCGCTGCCGCCAGCTGCTGTACGAGCACGGCGGGCCGGACCTGCTGATCGAGCTGCCGTCCGGCGTGCGGCCGATGAGTGACGTCCTGCCCGACGCGTTCGGGCCGGAGCGGCTCTAGCACTAGCGTTTGTTACGCGCGTAGAGTGTCGCGAGCGGGGCCCTTCCGCCCTGTTCCGCGACACTCTTCGCTTTTCCGAACCCCATCCGGGAGCAATGGAGCAACCATGGACGCCATCTCCGTCATCAGGACCAAGCGCGACCGCGGAGAGCTGAGCGACGCTCAGATCGACTGGGTCATCGACGCCTACACCCGCGGCGAGGTCGCCGACGAGCAGATGTCCGCCCTGGCCATGGCCATCCTGCTGAACGGCATGAACCCGCGCGAGATCAGCCGCTGGACGGACGCGATGATCCGCTCCGGCGTCCGGATGGACTTCTCCTCGCTCGCGCAGCCCACCAGCGACAAGCACTCCACCGGCGGCGTCGGCGACAAGATCACCCTGCCGCTCGCCCCGCTGGTCGCGGCCTGCGGCGCCGCCGTCCCGCAGCTGTCCGGCCGCGGCCTCGGCCACACCGGCGGCACCCTCGACAAGCTGGAGTCCATCCCCGGCTGGCGCGCCCTGCTGTCCAACGAGGAGATGCTGGCGGTCCTGCGGGGCACCGGCGCGGTCATCTGCGCCGCCGGGGACGGCCTCGCCCCGGCCGACAAGAAGCTGTACGCGCTGCGCGACGTCACCGGCACCGTCGAGGCGATCCCGCTGATCGCCTCCTCGATCATGTCCAAGAAGATCGCCGAGGGCACCGGCGCACTCGTCCTCGACGTGAAGGTCGGCTCCGGCGCCTTCATGAAGAACATCGACGACGCCCGTGAACTGGCCCGCACCATGGTCGGCCTCGGCACCTCGGCCGGCGTCAACACCGTCGCCCTGCTCACCGACATGTCCACCCCGCTCGGCCTCACCGCCGGCAACGCGCTGGAGGTCCGGGAGTCGGTCGAGGTGCTGGCCGGCGGCGGCCCGGCCGACGTCGTCGAGCTCACCCTGGCGCTGGCCCGCGAGATGCTGGCCGCCGCGGGCGTGCACGGCAAGGACCCGGCCGACGCGCTGCGCGACGGCTCCGCGATGGACCACTGGCGCCGCATGATCGCCGCCCAGGGCGGCGACGTCGACGCCCCGCTGCCGGTCGCCCGCGAGCGGCACGTCGTCCCGGCCCCGGCGTCCGGCGTGCTCACCCGGCTGGACGCCTACGCGGTGGGCGTCTGCGCCTGGCGCCTCGGCGCCGGCCGCGCCCGCAAGGAGGACCCGGTGCAGGCCGGCGCCGGCGTCGAGATGCACGCCAAGCCCGGCGACACCGTGGTGGCCGGCCAGCCCCTGCTGACCCTGCACACCGACACCCCCGAGCGCTTCGACTACGCCGTCGAGGCCCTCGCCGGCGGTATCGACGTCGCCCCCGCGGGCACGGCGTTCACGCCGACCCCGATCGTCCTGGACCGCATCGCCTGACGGTTTCCCGGGGTCTGCTCACCTACGCCGGATCAGGCGTACGTGAGCAGACCGCTGGTGTCGACGGTCCAGGGGCCGACGGCGACGGTGTCGCCGAAGGCGAACTCCCTGCGGCGGGTGTAGCCGGGCTCGTCGTGGACGATGCCGGTGCCCTTGCGCGGGTCGACGATGAGATAGAGCGGGATGCCCATGGCCGCGTAGTCGCGGACCTTGGCGTGGTAGTCGTTGTCGGGGTTGGACTTGGAGACGATCTCGACGACCAGCAGGACTTCGTGGGGCAGCAGCGCCGACTGGTCGCTCTCCAATGCCTTCTCGGCGAACACCATGAGGTCGGGATTGCGCAGGCGCCCCAGGCCGACATCCTCGAGGTCCGCCCCGGGATGCGCAACGTAGCCGGGATGGGTTTGCGGGAGCTGGGCGTTGAGCTGCCGGGCGATGCGAAGTACGGCGAGTTCGTGGCGCTTCACCGGCGACATCATCATGACGATCTCGCCGTCGGCGATCTCGATCTTCCCTATCCCGGGGATCTGCGGTAGCTGATTGGCGATCTCGCGCAACCGGTCGTACACAGCAGGATCGACGCTCATATTCCGGAGTCTAGCGACGGCAGCCGACGGTCGGCTTCTCAAGTATCCGCCGCTCCGCGAGCGTCCGCGCGTCGCTTGATCTCTTCCAGGTCCAGCCCGGCCTCGTCGGCGAGCGATCGAAGGAACTCCTCGCCGTTCGGGAACATCTTGCCGCGTTCTCCCCGGCGGAGGGCCCGGTCGATCTCGGCCTCCTCGCGCTGCCAGGCCGGGCTCCAGAACCATCCCTGGTCCTCCGGAACCGCGGCGGCCGACCCCTGATCTTCCACAGGGGAAAGCTACCGGGCCGAAAGTCTGCCCGGCAGGCGTTCGGCCCGGCGGGTGGTGTGGGCCTGGTGGGTGGCGTAGAGGGTGACGGCGGCGGCCAGGGCCATGGCGGTGAGGCCGATGGTGGCGGCGCCGGGCCAGCCGGTGGCGTGGTAGGCGTCGGCGCCGATGGTGCCGCCGAGGCTGTTGCCCAGGTAGTAGGCGATCAGGTAGAGCGCGGAGGCCTGGGCGCGTCCCTCGGTGGCGGTGCGGCCGACGGCGGCGGAGGCGGTGGCGTGGCCGGCGAAGAAGCCGGCGGTGATCAGCACCAGGCCGAGCAGGGCGAGGACCAGGGAGTCGGCGAGGGAGAGCAGCAGTCCGAGGGCGGTGGTGCCGATCGCGACGTACAGCGCGCCGCGGCGGCCGAGCCGGGCGGCCAGCCGGCCCGCGGCGGCGGAGGTGCCGGTGCCGACCAGGTAGACCACGAAGATCGAGGCGGCGATCGACTCCGGCAGGTGGAAGGGCGCGCCGATCAGCCGGTAGCCGACGGTGTTGTAGACCGCGCCGAACACGGCCATGAACAGCAGCCCCAGCGCGTACAGCCGCAGCAGCAGCGGGTTGCGCAGGTGCCGGCCGACGGTGCGGGCGAGGGCGCGGGCGTCCACCGGGGCCGGGGTGAAGTGCCGGGCGGCGGGGACGAGCAGCCGGAACGCCAGGGCGGCGAGCAGGGCGAGGGCGGCGGAGGCGGCGAGCCCCCAGCGCCAGCCGTAGCCGGCCGCGACCCAGCCGGAGAGCAGCCGTCCGCCCATGCCGCCGATGCTGTTGCCGGCCACGTACAGGCCCATCGCGGAGGCCAGTGCGGAGGGGTGGACCTCCTCGGCGAGGTAGGCCATCGCGGTGGCGGGCAGTCCGGCGAGCGCGGCGCCCTGGAGCACCCGGAGCACGACGAGGGTGGTGAGGTCCGGCGCGAACGGCAGGGCGAGCGCGAGGGCGGAGGCGGCGAGGGTGGAGGCCGTCATCACGGCGGTGCGGCCGTACCGGTCGGAGAGCGCGCTCGCGGGGAGCAGGGCGAGGGCCAGGCCGAGGGTGGCGGCGGAGGCCGTCCAGCTGGCCTGGCCGGGGGTGAGGGCGAGGTCGTCCGAGAGGACCGGCAGCAGGCCCTGGGTGGAGTAGAGGAGGACGAAGGTCGCGATACCGGCCGCGAACAGCGCGAGGTTGGCGCGGCGGAAGGAGCGCTGGCCGGGGCGGTGGCGGTCGTCGGGGTGCGGACGGTCGTCGGTGCGCGGGCGTTCGTCGGTGCGGGGCATCGGCAGGGCGAGGGCGTCCGGCGTGGCCGCGGACGCCCCGGTACTGGAGGGCTGCATGACGTCGACGTTAGAACCGCCGGGCTGATGCGTCCAATGCATCAACCGTCCATAATCCATACACAGGCGTATCAGCAGAGCGTGTGGTGACGGCAGGAGGGCATGATGGCCACTGGTGCGGAGCCGACCCGGCTCGCGGAGCTGGGGCCGGAGCTGCCCGCGGTGCAATTCGCCCCGCTGCTCGCCCAGTTCGCGGCGGTCGCCCGGCTGGAGCACGTGACGCAGGCGGCGGCGCTGCTGGCGATGCCGCAGCCGACGCTGTCCCGGGCGGTGGCCCGGCTGGAGGCGGATCTGGGTGTCGACCTGCTGGCCCGTCAGGGCCGGACGGTCCGGCTGACCCGGGCGGGCCGGCTGCTGCTGGCCTCGGTGGAGCGGGCGCTGGCCGAGGTCGAGCGCGGCGCCGAGGCGGCGCGGGCGGAGGCCGACCCGGCGACCGGCCGGGTGGCGTTCGGGTTCCTGCACACCATGGGGACGGACGCGGTGCCCGCCCTGCTGCGGGACTTCCGCGCGGCGTACCCGCTGGTGCGGTTCCAGCTGGTGCAGGACTACGTGGGCGCGATGCTGGAGCGGCTGCGCGCGGGGGAGCTGGACCTGTGCCTGGTCGCGCCGGTCCCGGACGACGACCCGGCGCTGGCCGCCCGCCGGCTGGACGAGCAGCGGCTGCACCTGGTGGTCCCGGCGGACCACCGGCTGGCCGGGCGCCGCCGGATCCGGCTGGCGGAGGTGGCCGAGGAGCCGTTCGTCGGACTGGAGCCCGGCTACGGGCTGCGGGCGATCACGGACGGCTTCTGCGCGGAGGCCGGGTTCGCGCCGCGGATCGCCTTCGAGGGGGAGGAGGCGGAGACGCTGCGCGGGCTGGTGGCGGCCGGGCTGGGGGTGGCGCTGCTGCCGCCGGCGCTGGTGCCGCGGCCGGGGGTGGTGGAGCTGGAGGTGACGGCGCCGCGCACCCGGCGGGCGATCGGGCTGGCGTGGGCGGCGGGGCGGCCGCTGACGCCGCCGGCGGCGGCGTTCCGGGACTTCGTGCTGTCGCGGCGGGGGCGGTTGCTGGCGCACGACTGAGGGCGGGCCGCTGAGGGGCGCGTGACGGAGGCGTGCGACCGGGCTCGCGGCGGCTTCCGGGGCGCGGACCGACGGGTGGGTTGCCCGGATCGTCCCTTTGGTGGAATTCCCGGTGGACATTGGGCGATTCGGGGCCCTGGACGGTGGTCTGTCTACGCGCGTAGGAGCTACACTCCCGCAATGGAGAAGCAGATCCCCGCCACCACCGCGGGCACCGGCCCCCGGATCCCCACCCCCGACCAGATCGCCCGCGCGCCGAAGGTGCTCCTGCACGACCACCTCGACGGCGGCCTGCGCCCCGAGACCGTGGTCGAGCTGGCCGCCGCCGTCGGCTACGAGGGCCTCCCGACCACTGACCCCAAGGACCTCGGCACCTGGTTCCGCGAGGCCGCCGACTCCGGCTCGCTGGTCCGCTACCTGGAGACCTTCGCCCACACCTGCGCCGTCATGCAGACCCGCGAGGCCCTGATCAAGGTCGCCGCCGACTGCGCCGAGGACCTCGCCGCCGACGGCGTCGTCTACGCCGAGGTCCGCTACGCCCCCGAGCAGCACCTGGAGCGCGGCCTGACCCTGGACGAGGTCGTCGAGGCCGTCCAGGAGGGCTTCCGGCTCGGCGAGGCCAACGCCCGCGCCGCCGGCCGCCGCATCCGGATCGGCACCCTGATCACCGCGATGCGGCACGCCGCGCGCTCGTCGGAGATCGCCGAACTGGCCAACCGCCACCGTGACGCCGGCGTGGTCGGCTTCGACATCGCCGGCGCCGAGGCGGGCTTCCCCCCCACCCGCCACCAGGCCGCCTTCGACTACCTCAAGGGCGAGAACAACCACTTCACCATCCACGCGGGCGAGGCCTTCGGCCTGCCGTCGATCTGGGAGGCCCTGCAGTGCTGCGGCGCCGACCGCCTCGGCCACGGCGTGCGGATCGTCGACGACATCACGGTCGAGGAGGACGGCACCGTCAAGCTGGGCCGGCTCGCCGCGTACGTGCGCGACAAGCGGATCCCGCTGGAGATGTGCCCGACCTCCAACCTGCAGACCGGTGCGGCCACTTCGTACGCCGAGCACCCAATCGGGCTGCTCAGCCGGCTGAAGTTCCGGGTCACCGTGAACACCGACAACCGGCTGATGAGCGGCACCAGCACGAGCCGCGAGTTCGCGCACCTGGTCGAGGCCTTCGGCTACACGCTGGGGGACCTGGAGTGGTTCACCGTGAACGCGATGAAGTCGGCCTTCCTGCCGTTCGACGAGCGGCTCGCGATGATCAACGACGTGATCAAGCCGGGCTACGCCGAACTCAAGGCCGAGTGGCTGTTCAGCGCCGGCGTCAGCTGAGCACCCCGTCGTGGTCGGATGAACGCCACCGCCCGCCCCGGGGTTGGCGTTCATCCCACTTCTCGCTCGGGCGGGTGAATCGCGTTGAACCCCGCGCGATCGCCTCACTACGGTGTGCGCGTCATTGCTGACAGGCGGTGGCGGCGGGCCCCGTCGCGCCGGCCGCGCGTGTCGGCCACCGGACGAGGACCCAAGGGGAACCACATGAAGCAGGCCACTCTCAAGGCCGCCGGCACCGCCGCGCTGGGCATCGCGATCGCCGCGGTCGGCGCCGGCGGCGCCTCCGCGGCCCCCGCAACCGCCACCGGTGGTCTCGGGCTCCCGACCAACCTGCTGACCAACCCGGCCGCCACCGGCGCCCTCACCGACGCCGCGGGCAAGCTGCCGATCGCCGACAAGGTCAGCAGCACCCTCGGCAGCCTCGCCCCGAGCGTGGGCCAGGCCACCGGCACCCCGGCCGCCGCCACCGGCAACCGGGCCGCCCTGCCGACCGTGCCGGGCCTCGACAAGACCCCGCTCGGCTCGCTCACCCAGACCCTCCCGCTGCCGGGCCTCACCGGCTGACCCGGCGCGCTCGTCCGAAGGGGCCGCCCGCTCCCGCTGGGGAGGCGGCCGGCCCCTTCGGCACTCTCCGGCGTCACGGCTCCTGGGGGAGCACCAGCCAGAGCGCCAGGTAGATCAGGAACTGCGGGCCGGGCAGCAGGCAGGAGGCCAGGAAGATCGCGCGCACGGTCCACGGCGTGAGCCCGAAGCGCTCGGCGAGCCCGGCGCAGACGCCGGCGATGACGCGGTTGTGGCGGGGGCGGGCGAGGCGGCTCATGACGAACTCCGTTGCTGTGGTGGCCGTCGGCCGGGCTCTCCGGCTGGCGTACTTCCATACTCCGCCGCCGCCCCGCCGGGAACGTCCCCCCGCAAGCCGATCCCGCCCCCGACCTGCGTCCTGACCGCGCACGACCCCCTCTCAGGGTTCCCCTCAGGGTCGGCCCGGAGATTGCCGGGCGCGTGGAGTGGGAAGTCGGCCCGCCCGACTTCCCGTGCACGGCCGTTCGACTTCCAGGGATTCCCATGAGCTCCGGGCGGTTCTAGCATCGGCGTAGCCGCGCACGGTGTCCTGAGCGCGGACGCGTGCCCGTCGTCCCTGGGGGGAGACCGCATGGCGGACCACCGGGGTCGACTGCTGGGCGCCGCGCTGTTGGTCGCGGCCCTCGGAGCATGCACGGCCTCGGGCCCCGGCGACGGCAAGGACGACCCGTTGCCCGTCAAGTCCCGTGCGGACGCGGTGGTGTGGGCGCGTGGCGTGGTGGAACACCTGGCGCTCGCCGTCGAGGTCCGGCTGAACGACGGGCCTGCCGGCACCAACTTCAGCCGGTGCTTCGGGAAGAAGGGCGAGCCCTTCTTCGAAGACCGCTACGAATTGATCTACGGCGCGAGGTCGGACACCCCGAACTCCCGGCACGCCGAGGTGGTGCGCAGGGCCCGGGACCGGTTGCTGGGCGACGGGTTCGAGGTCACCGACTTCCGTGTGACGACCGACGGGACGCCGCACTCGCTGGTCGGCGCCCGCCATCCCGGGAGCCGCCACCAGGTGTCCGTGCGGAGCGGGGAGGGCGACGACGCGCTGGCCTTCGTCGTCATCACCCCGTGCCTCCAGGAGCCGCCCGGAGGTTAGGCCCAGGGGCCAGGCGCGGGTGCGAACGGGACGGCGACGTCCGCGATGTGCTCGTGGCCGGCGGCGGTCAGGTAGTCGGGGTAGTACACCTCGCGATTGGTCGCCGTCCGCGTCGAGTTGGGACTGCTCCTGGTGAGGGTGGCGAGCTCCCCGACGGTGATCAAGTCCTCGTGCACGGGACCACTCTGCGCCCTGCCCCTGGGGCAGGGGCAAGCGTCGGTGTCGGGCGGATTGCCGGATGTGACATCTACCGGTCAGGGGGTTGTTCGGCCGTGGAATCACCTGCAACCTGGGCTCATGACCGAGATTCTTGATGCGACGGACTGGGCGATCCTGGCCGAGCTCCAGGAGGACGGGCGGATCGCGTTCACGGAGCTGGCGCGCAGGGTGAACCTGAGTGCGTCGGCGACGACGGAGCGGGTGCGGCGGCTGGAGACGGCGGGTGTGATCACCGGCTACCGCGCCGAGGTGGACCTGGAACGCACGGGGTACCCGGTGACGGCGGTGGTCCGGTTGGCGTACCCGGGGCCGGCGGCGCGGCACGAGCCGCTGCGGCGGTTGCTGGAGGAGCGGTCGGAGGTCCTGGAGTGCCTGCGGACGATCGGGGACGACTGCTACGTGCTGAGGGTCGCGACGACGTCGACGGGGCACCTGGAGGAGATCGTCGACGAGCTGGCCCAGTACGGCGCCACGACGACGAACCTGGTGCTGAGCCGCCCGCTCCCACCCCGGGGCCCGGCAGTGCCCCGCGCAGGGGCACCCGAGTAGGGGAGGCCGAGCGGGCCGACCACTATGGTGATCGCGAGAGTGCCGCGACGTGCAGCCAGGCGTTCGACCGGACCGGCGCCCCCGAGCTCCGCGCGCTCCTCCTCGCCGTCGAGGCGGGCGAGTTCGACCACCTCACCTGACCAACCCGGAGGACCCCCACCGATGGACGCCGAAGCCTGGCGTATCCGGCTCATCGTTCGCACCACCCAGGTCGGCGTCATCGGCGGGGCCCTGTGGGGTGCCCTCGTGGCCCTGGTCGCCTTCCACTACACCTCGGTCCCGATCGGGGCCATGGTCGGCCTCCTCTTCGGGGCCTTCGTCTCCATACCCACCGGCTCCCTCCTCTCCGCCCTCCCCAGGAACCTCGCCTTCCACCGGTGCTCCGCCCCCACCCTCGGTGCCGTCCTCACCGCCTCCGCGGGCTACCTCGTACTCGCCCGCATCCTCCGCGAACCGCACGCCCTCCTCCACCTCGGCGTCGTCCTCCTCTTCCTCCTCTCCACCACCCTCACCGCCGCCGCCTTCTCCCTCGCCGTCCGCAGCCTCCGCCGGGAGGGCCGGGTTCGTAAGGCCTTCGGTGTCCGAATCCCTGCGGCAGAAGTCGTCGTTCAGTGGTTCAACGGCAGACGCAAGCCGCGTTGAACTCACCGTGGGCGCGCGGTGCGGGGAGTGGGGCCGTCTGCGGGAGCCCGAGGCGCCGGAGAGCGTGCTGGTCGTCGGTGCGGAGCAGCCGGGGGCGCTCCTTCCCGCCGCCGAGGCCGGCGAGTTCGATCACCTCGCCTGAGCGGTTGCGGCCCGGCGGCCCGTGGGTCGACGCCTGGACTGCCGCGCTCGCAGCTCGTCCACATCCAGGGTGGTCAGTGCCGTGGACACGGGAATTCCGGTGCCTGCGGAGGCCGTCAGTCGTGCCCTGGCCTCGCCGGGTGTGCGTGGCCGCCAGCCGGGGCCGTCGCAGCAGGAGGAGTGGAAGGTGACTCCGGCGTTGAGCAGTGCGGAGAGTGCTCGCCAGCCTGCCGCATCCCGGTGGGCGGGTACTGCGAGGTCATGGCCCGCGTCGATCAGGGCGCCTCTGCACCGGGGGCAGACGTGCGCCAGTCGTGGCTGGGACCTCTTCTTGCAGGAGGCCCGGCAGCTCAGGCACACGAAGTGCCGGCTCGAACTGATGCGGCGGAAGCACATCCGCGTATCGTAAGGTCCCTGTCACCGGTCGGCCCAGAGCGGACGTCGCACCGGTCCCGGAGAGCCCTTCGCCCAGGCGGTCGGACGCCCTCGTCCCTGCGACCGAGGCCGGCGAGTTCGCCGCCTCACCTGATCGGCTCGGCGCTGAAGGACCTCCGTGGAGCGGGAAGTCGGGCCCGCCGACTTCCCGGTCCACGCCGTGCCACTGCTGGGCGCCGGCCGTCGCGGTGAGGTCTTCGGGCTGCTCGAAGCCGACGGTGCGCCGGGGACGGCGGCTTCGGTGAAGGGGGCGTCGTCGACTCCGATGACGGCGGTCCGGTCCGAGGCGGCGGGAACCGGAGGGCGGACTGACCGGCAGTCAGTTGTCCAGGCGGAGGGCGTAGTAGGCATGGAGGGCGGCTTCGGCGCCGGAGCCGGTGGCGGTCATGATGCGTTGGGCGCGGGGGGATCGGAGGTCCCCGGCGGGGAGGATGCGGGGGTGCTGGCGGTCGGGTGGGCAGTAGCCGTCCGGAGCGGGGGCGAGGTCGCCCGGGAGAGTGGCCGGGCGGACGCCGAGGTTGACGAAGACGGTGTCCGGGGCGAAGGTGCCCAACCGGCCTGCGGTGAGGTGGCCTTCGGGGGTGGGGCGGAGGTCGAGGGCGTCGAGCTCCAGGAGGGTGGCGCGCGGGTCGGACCGCACCTCGTCGGCCTTGTAGGCGTCGGCGGGCGGGTGGGGGACGACCAGGTCGAGCGGGGTGTCGGGGTGGGCGCGCAGCAGGGTGCCGAGGGGGCGGTCGGCGCCGAGGACGAGGGCGCGGCGGCCGGCCAGGCGCGCCGGGTCGGCCTCCCAGACCGGCGGCGGGGCGTCCACGGTGGAGGTGAGCCAGCCGGCCTCGTGCGGGAGGGCCGCCCGGACGCCGGTGGCGGCGATCGCGTAGCGGCCGCGGACGACGGCTCCCGAGGCGAGGCGGACGGTGACGCCCTCGTCGTCGGCGCGCAGTTCGGTCGCCGGGGTGCCGAGCAGGAGGTCGCAGGAGTCGGCGACCCGCTGCACGTCCGCGGCGACGGCGTCGGCGAAGGCGGTGCCGGTGGTGAAGCCGAGGACGTTGGTCACCGCCGGGACGCGCCGCAGGGTGGCGCCCGGTTCGCGCCGCTCGACGAGCGCCGAGCGCAGTCCGACGCTCGCCGCCATCACCGCCGCCGCGCAGCCGGCCGGGCCGCCGCCGATGATCACCAGGTCGTAGGGCGTGCTGGACGGTCGGGTCACCACTGCAGGGTAGTGGCCGCCGGGCGGAATTCCGGTTGCCGGGACGGCCGGTGGCGTCCTAGCCTCGCCGCAACACGTCGACGGAGACGAGTACCTCCGGGCCCCGCGAGCCGAGAGAGCCGCCGGCTGCTGTGAAGGCGGCCTCGCGTCCGGGAGGGAAGACACTCCCGAGTGCGGGGAGGAAATGCCCCGCCGGCCGGCCCCCGTCACCGGGCCGAACGAGGCCGCCGCCCGCCGCTTCCTCGGCGACGGCGACGGCGGCGAAAGTGCGGTGGCACCGCGAGTCCCCTTCTCGCCCGCACTCCCAAGGGATCACCACGACGCCCCCGGAGGGCCGCGATGATCCACCCCGCCATCACCGACACCACGCACACCGCCCGCGTCCTGGCCGCCGACCTGCCGGGCCGGATCGGCGGCACCGTCGAACTCGCCGGCTGGCTGCACCGCCGCCGCGCGCTGAAGTCCGTGACCTTCCTCGTCCTGCGCGACCGCTCGGGCCTCGCCCAGGTGGTGGCCCCCGCCGGGACGGCCGACCTGCCCGAGGAGACGGTGCTGCGCGTTCGCGGCACCGTCACGGCCAACCCCCAGGCGCCGAACGGCGTCGAGCTGACCGGACCGGACGTCGAGGTGCTCTCCCGCCCCGCCGCCGCGCCGCCGTTCGACCTCTTCCGCCCCGCGGTGCCCGCCGCACTGCCGGTGATCCTCGACGGTGCGCCCGTCACCCTGCGCCACCCCCGGCTGTCGGCGCTGCACCGCGTGTCGGCGGCCTCCGTGCACGGTTTCCGGGCGGCGCTCGACGGCCTCGGCTTCACCGAGATCCACACGCCGAAGGTGGTCTCCTCGGCGACCGAGTCCGGTGCGAACGTCTTCGCGCTGGACTGGTTCGGACGGGAGGCGTACCTGGCGCAGTCGCCGCAGTTCTTCAAGCAGGCGATGGTCGGGGTCTTCGAGCGGGTCTACGAGACCGGGCCGGTGTTCCGGGCCGAGCCCCACGACACCGCCCGTCACCTGGCCCAGTACACCAGCCTGGACGCCGAGCTCGGCTTCGTCGCCGACCACCGGGACGTGATGGCCGTGGTGCGCGCCGCCCTCGCCGGGATGGTCGCGGCCGTCACCGAACGGGCCGGGGACGCTCTCGCGACCCTCGGCGTCGAGCCGCCCGCCGTCCCGGCCGAGATCCCGCAACTGCACTTCGCCGAGGCGATGCGGATGCTGGGCGCCGACGAACCGGACCTCGCGCCCGCGCACGAGCGGTGGCTCGGCGAGTGGGCGCAGCGCGAGCACGGCAGCCCGTTCCTGTTCGTGACCGGCTACCCGATGCGCAAGCGGCCGTTCTACACCCACCCCGAGCCGGGCCGGCCGGAGTACTCGAACAGCTTCGACCTGCTCTTCCGCGGGCTGGAGCTGGTCACCGGCGGCCAGCGGCTGCACCGGTACGAGGACTGTCTCGCGGCCCTCGCCGCCCGCGGCGAGCCGGCCGGGCCGTACGAGGGGTACCTGCGCGCCTTCGCGCACGGCATGCCGCCGCACGGCGGGTTCGCGCTCGGCCTGGAACGCTGGACGGCGCGGCTGACGGGGGAGGACAACGTCCGCCGCACCGCCCTCTTCCCGCGCGACGTGCACCGGCTGACGCCGTGAGGTGAGGCGCCGGGGCGCCTCCGGGGGCGATCCG
>NZ_JBHVER010000085.1:0-14906 GCF_042802195.1 Kitasatospora sp. NPDC057500
GCACACGGGTGCCGGGCGGGGAGGGCCCGGACGGGGCGCCGGCGGGGTCAGTACCAGCGCTGGTTGAAGTTCTGGACGGACGGCGACGTCCACTGGCCGACCGGGGCGCCGTCGGAGGTGTCCCACCCGAAGAGGTCCAGGAGGAGCCCGCTGTGCCCGTTGTAGGCGTACCACTCCGGGTACCACTTGTGGTGGATCGTGTGCCAGGACTGGTTGAGGCCGCGGTTGCAGGTCCACTGGACGGCCTGGGTGCCCGGTTCGGTGCTGTAGTCGGGGATGTCCAGGCACTTGCCGCTGTTCACGTTGACGAACTCGTTGTAGGCGGTGCGGATCCACTGCTGGTTGGCGCCGCCGGTGCAGGTCCAGATGCGGACGGGGGCGCCGTCGTCGGTCCGCCAGTCGGCGACCTCCAGGCACTTGTCGATGGCGATGTAGCTGCGGATCGTCCGCGGGGTGCCGTCGGCGGCGTGGGCGCCGGCGGGCGGGACGAGGGCGAGGGCGCCGGTGGTGGCGAGCACGGCGGCGGCCACGCCGACGCGGCGGGTGGTGCGACGACGGGTCATGGTGTTCCCCTCGATGCTTGCGGGACGGGACGGGACGGGACGGGGCGGGGCGGTCGCTTCGCGGTCGGCTGTGCGGGCCGGTCCGGGGGCGGGCTAGGAGTACCACCGCTGGTTGGCTCCGCCGTTCCAGGCCCACTGGATGACGCGGGTCCCGTCCGCGGAGCCGCCGCCGGCCAGGTCGAGCAGGAGTCCGCTGTTGAGGTTGACGATCCGGCGGGTGCCGTCGGACAGTCGGTCGGCATCGCTCCACCGCTGCTCGGGGTTGCCGTTGCAGGTCCGCTGCTCGACCTGGACGCCCCAGACGGTGGAGGCCTTGGGGATCTCCAGGCATCTGCCGCTGCGCACGTTGACCAGTTGGCCGGCTTCGGTCCAGTACCACTGCTGGTTGGCGCCGCCGTGGCAGGTCCACTGCCGGCCGGGGGCGCCGTCGTCGGTGCGCCAGTCGGCGATCTCCAGGCACTTGCCGGTGGCGGCGCTGCGGAGCTGGATCTGCGGGTTGTCGTCGGCCGCCGCCGGTGCGGCGGGAAGGGCCGCCGCGAGGGCGGCGGCGAGGGCGGCGGTGAGGGCCGCGGCGCCGAGGTGTCGTCTTCGGGCGGGGACGGTATCGGTCACGGATGTCCTCCTGAGGTGCTGTCAGAGGTGCGACGGGTGGTGCGCTCGGACAGGAAGCCGAGGAGTCGGAACCACGACTCCCTTGCGGCTTCGCGGTGTTGGACCGCCGTGAGTTCGAAATAGTTGTGCGGAGCCTGCGGAAAAGTCATGAACTCGTGTTCACATCCCGCTTCGGTGAGCGCGGCGTCGAAGGCGGCGACGGCGCTCGGCGGGATGTGCTCGTCGGCGCCGCCCCAGAAGGCGAGGACCGGCGCGGTGAGACCGGAGGCCAACTGGGTCGGCCCCGGGGCGCCGTTGAGGGTGTCGGGGTAGCCGTAGAAGCCGACCGCTCCGGCCAGGCCGAAGCGCGGTGCGGCGGCGCGGAAGGCCTGCCGGCCGCCGAAGCAGAAGCCGAGCGCGACCACCTCGGCGGAGCCGAGAGCGCGCAGCCGGGCGGCGCCGGCCGCGAGGTCGGCGTCCAGGCCCTCGGGGGTGAGCGCGAGCAGGTGCGGCAGCAGGTCCGGGAGCTCGCCGAATTCCGGGGCGCGGTTCTCCGGGTCGGCGCCGGCGGTGCGTCCGTAATAGTCGACGACGAGTGCCGGGAATCCCTGCTCGGCGAGCCGGACGGCGGTCTGCCGGTAGAAGCCGGAAAGCCCCTTGTTGTCCGGCAGCACGAGCACGCCGGGCCCGGCGGGGTGCTCCGGGCGGGCCAGGAAGGCGGCGAACACCGTGCCGTCCGTCGAGGTCAAGGCGATGGCGGCGGCCTCGGCGAGGGCGTGGGTGGCGGGGGAGAAGGCGGGCGGGGCGGCGTCGGCCTCGTAGCACACGGGAAGTCCTTCGCGGTCGCGGAAACGCCGGGCGCGAACGGTGCGCGCCCGGCGGTCCGAGATGCTAGCGGGAATTCCCTGAGGAATTTCCCATCATATCGACGGCGAATTTTTTTCGAAAGAGCTTTTCGGTTCCGAAATGGTGACGTTCTCCAGGGCCTGCTCCTCGGCCCGGCGCAGCGCGCCGGCACTCAGCAGCAGTGCCGCGGCGAGCGCGGTGACCACGCCGAAGGAGGCGGTGAGCGAGGTGGCCTGGGCGAGGCCGCCGACGATCGCCGGGGCGATCAGGCTGGAGGTGTAGGTGACGGTGGCCACGCCGGCGATGGCCTGGCTGGGGTTGCTGCCGATCCGGCCGGCCGCGGCGAAGGCCAGCGGGACCACCACGGCGACGCCGACCCCGATCAGCGCGAACCCGGGGATGGCGAGCGCCGGGCGGTCGGCGGCGACCACCAGCAGCCCGCCGGCGGTGGCGATCGCGCCGCTCAGCCGGGCGGCCCGGACGGCGCCCAGTCGGCGGATCGCCGCGTCGCCGGCCAGTCGGCTGACCGCCATGGTGAGCGAGAACGCGGTGTAGGCGGCCGCCGCCACGGTGGGCGAGGCGCCGGTCACGTCGCGCAGGTAGACGCCGCTCCAGTCCATCGAGGCCCCCTCGGCGAACACCGCGCAGAAGCCGACCAGCCCGATCACCAGCGAACTGCGCGGCGGCAGCGCGAACCGCGGCGGCGCCTCGGCCTGCTCCGGGGCGCGCAGGTCCGGCAGCGCGCCGCAGACCGGCTGGGTGATCGCGAGCAGCACGAAGGCGGTGACGCCGATCTGCACCCGGGGGTCGAAGTCCTGGTGGGCGGCCAGGATGCCGATGCCGGCGGCCACCAGTCCGCCCGCGCTCCACATGCCGTGCAGGCCGGACATGATCGAGCGGCCCAGCCGCTGCTCGATCTCCACGCCCTGGGCGTTCATCGCCACGTCCGACATGCCCGCCGTCGCGCCGTAGGCCAGCAGGAACAGGCAGAGCACCGGCAGCGAGGGGGCGAGCACGGGCAGCGCGAGCGCCAGGCAGACGAGCGACAGCAGCCCGGCGACCGCCGCCCGCCCGCCGAAGCGGTGCACCACCCGGCCGGCCAGCGGCATCGCGAGGGAGGAGCCGACGGCGGGCATCACCAGGGCGAAGCCGAGCTGGCCGGCGGAGAGGCCGAGGTGGTCCTGGATCCACGGGATCCGGCTGACGAAGGTGCCGCCGACGGCGCCGTGCACCGCGAAGGTGAGGGAGACGGCGACCCTCGCGCGGCGGGCGGCGCCGGTGCCGCCGAAGGGTGGTCCTGCTGCGGTCAGGCTGGTGGTCATCGGCTCTTCCCTCCCCGTCGCGCGCGGCGCGGCGGTGCCCTGGGGGTGGTGTGGTGGATGCGGTGGTGCCCGTCGACGTGGCAGTGCGGCGACGGTTCGATAAATTATCAGGAAGGGACCCTGATAGAAATACTCTGGAAGGATGTCCGGCCATGACCACCGCGCGTACGGCCACGCCGAGCACCGCCCGGGCGATCAACGACCGGTTGGCGCTCAACCTGCTGCTCGACCAGGGACCACTCACCGCGACCGAACTGCGCGACCTCACCGGCCTCTCCCGGCCCACGGTCGCCGACCTGCTCGACCGGCTCCAGCGCACCGGCCTGGTCGCCGTCGTCGGCGAGCGCGGCGAACAGCGGCGCGGTCCCAACGCCCGGCTCTACGCCCTGGTCGCCTCCCGCGCCCACCTCGGCGCCGTCGACGTCCGCTCCGGCGGCGTCACCCTGGTCGTCGCCGACCTCGCCGGGCAGACCCTGGGCGCCGCCGAGATCGCCGTCGCCGAGCCCGGTGACGACGCCGCCGCCCACCGCGCCGCCGCGGGCCGGATCGTCGGCACCCTGCTCGACACCGCCCGCCGGGCCGGCGTCGAGCACCTGCACACCGTCGCCGTCGGCGCCCCCGGCCTGGTCGACCCCGCCACCGGCCGGCTCCAGTCCACCGGCGAACTGCCCGCCTGGCACGCCGAACTCCTCACCGCCCTGCACGAGCTGCCCGGCACCGACGTGATCCTGGAGAACGAGGTCAACCTCGCCGGGCGCGCCGAGCACCGGATCGGCGCCGCCCGGGGCCGCGACGACTTCGTGCTGGTCTGGCTCGGCCACAGCGTCGGCGCCGCCGTCGTCCTGGACGGCAGGCTGCGCCGCGGCGCCCGCGGCGGCACCGGCGAGATCTGCTTCCTGCCCGTCCCCGGCACCGCCGGACTGCCCTCCGCGACCAGCTGCGAGGGCGGCTTCCACGGCCTGGCCGGCAGCGCCGCCGTCTGTGCGCTGGCCCGCGCCCACGGCCTGCCCGCCGACGCCGCCGACGACGCGCCCGCCGCCGAGGCCGCCGTCCGCGCCGCCCTCGACTCCCTCGACGCGCCCGGCGGAGGGCGGCCCGGCGGGCCGTTCCTGGACGAGCTCGCCGAACGGATCGCCCTCGGCGTCTCCGCGGTCTGCGTGGTCCTCGACCCCGGCTGCGTCGTCCTCGGCGGCGAGATCGGCCGGGCCGGCGGCGTCGAACTCGCCGCGCGGGTCGAACGCCGGCTCGCCGCGCTCTCCCCGCTGCGCACCGAGGTCCGCCCCGGCGAGACGGGCGGCGGCGCGGTGCTCGGCGGCGCCGTGCTCACCGCGGGCGACGCCGTGCGCCGGGACCTCTTCGGCGAACCGTAGGGCCTGTGCTCCGGCCCGGCCGGCGGGTACGGCAGGATGGGCCGCGGGGCCGGGACCGGGCGGGGGCGAACCACGGCCCGACGCCTCCCCGGCCGATCGTCCGCACCACCGTCAGGAGTCGCAACCATGGGCCAGCCCGGGGCACCGGCCAACCCCTACCGCATCGGCGAGGCCGCGGCGCTGCTCGGCGTGAGCGCCGACACCATGCGGCGCTGGGTGGACGCCGGCCGGATCGCCGCCGCGCGCGACGAGCACGGCCACCGGATCATCGCCGGCGCCGAGTTGGCCGCCTTCGCGCGCGAACTGGCCCGCCCCGAGACCGCCGCCGCCGAGGGGCGCCCCTCCTCGGCCCGCAACCGCTTCCCGGGCATCGTCACCGATGTGGTGCTCGGTGACGTCGCCGCCCAGGTGGAGATCCAGGCCGGGCCGTTCCGGGTGGTCTCGCTGATCAGCCGGGAGTCGGCGGAGGAGCTGGAACTGGTGCCCGGGGCACCTGCCACGGCCGTCATCAAGTCCACCAATGTGATGATCGAACGACGCTGAGCGCCGACGCACCGAACGCCGAGTGATCGAGCGCCGAGCGATCGAGTGCCGACGAGAGGACCGCCGATGCCCCACGACCCGCTGCCGTCCACCCAGGCTGCCGTCCTCGCCGTCGAGGCGATGGCCGCCCGGCACGGCCGCCCGGTGCGGACCAGCCACGACATCGGCCGCGACCAGACCTTCGCCGGCCTGGTCGCGGCCGACGGCGGTACGGACGAACTGGCCGCGATACCCCACGAGGCGCTGGTCGAGATCGCGGGCGTCCCCGAGGTCACCGTCCGCCTCTTCGTCCACGACGAGGCCGTGGTCACCGTCGACCAGATCGCCTTCGACGTGCCGCGCGACAGCGTCCCGGCCTTCCTGAACGCGGTGTGGACCGGCCTGGTCCACCTCAGGCAGCGGGTCTTCCCGCCCTCCTGCACCATGATCGTCACCGTGCCGGGCGAGCGGAGCTACCGTGAGGCCGTCACCCTGTACACCCTGACCCCGTGGCTGGCCGGGAAGCTCCGCTGATCCCGGCCGCCCGCCAACCCCGCCGCTCCGACGACCCGATGAACGGACCGATGAACGGACCGATGACCGCATCCGCCGCCCGCCGCCCCGTCCTCGCCGTCGCCCACCGCGGCGACCCGTACCGCCACCGCGAGAACACCCTGCCCTCCGTCGAGTCCGCGTTCGCCGCCGGCGCCGACGCCGTCGAGGTGGACGTCCGGCTGACCCGCGACCGGGTCCCGGTCCTGCTGCACGACGCCACCCTGGAACGCCTCTGGGGCGACCCGCGCCCGCTCTCCCGGCTCACCGCCGAGCAGCTCGACGCCTTCGACGACGGCCGCCACCGCGTCCCCACCCTCGCCGAGGCGCTCAAGGCCACCGCCGCCGCCACCGCGCCCGGCGCCAGGCTGCTCATCGACCTCGACGACGCCGGCCCGGCCGCCGCCGCCTGGGAGGTCGTCACCGGCCTCGGCGCCGAGCAGCGGGTCGCCTTCTGCGGACCCACCGCCGCCATGCTCGCCGTGCGCGCCCTCAGCCCCGACGCCGAGATCGCGCTCACCTGGAAGCAGCCGAGGCTGCCCGTGCGCGCCCTGCTCGACGACCTGCGCCCGCGGTACATCAACCCGCCGTTCGGCCTGGCCACCCCCGCCTTCACCGCCGCCGCCCACCAGGCCGGCCTGGCCGTCTCCACCTGGACCGCCGACCTGCGCCGCACCATGCGCAAGCTGCACGAGGCCGGCGTCGACTCGATCACCAGCAACCGGATCGCCCTGCTGCGCGCCGTCCTGGACGGCCGCCGGTGACCGGACGCCCGCCGGGGGAGGACGGCGGGGTCCTGGGCCTGCGGGCGCTCGGCCGCGCGCTGCTGGCCCGACAGCACCTGCTGGAGCGCGCCGGCCTCACCCCGGCCGCGATGATCGGGCACCTCGGCGGCCTCCAGGCCCAGGCCGCCCCGCAGCCGCCCTATCTCGGCCTGCTCGCCCGGCTCGACGGCTTCACCCCCGACGCGCTCACCGAGCTGATCGAGACCCGGCGGGTGGTGCGGATCGCCCTCCAGCGCGGCACCATCCACCTGGTCACCGCCGAGGACTGCCTGGCCCTGCGCCCCCTGTTGCAGCCGCTGCTGGACCAGCAGCTGCGCACCACCTACGGCAAGCGGCTGGTCGGCCTCGACCTCGACGCGCTCGCCGCCGAGGCCCGCGCCCTGGTCGAGGCGGAGCCGCTCACCTTCCAGCGGCTGGGCGCCGAACTGGCCGCCACCCGCCCGGACCGCGACCCGGCCGCGCTCGCCCAGGCGGCGCGCTGCGTGCTCCCGCTGGTGCAGGTCCCGCCGCGCGGCCTGTGGGGGCGCGGCGGCCCCGCCGCGCACACCACCGCCGAGGCCTGGCTGGGCCGGCCGCTCGACCCGGTGCCCCCGCCCGACGGCCTCGCACTGCGCTACCTCGCCGCCTTCGGCCCGGCCACCGCCGCCGACCTGCAGAAGTGGTGCGGCCTCAGCCGGCTCGCCCCGGTGCTGAAACGGCTCGTCCCGGGGCTGGTCACCTTCCGCGACGAGCAGGGCAGGCTGCTGTACGACCTGCCCGACGCGCCCCGGCCCGACCCCGACACCCCCGCGCCGGTCCGGCTGGTCGCGCCGTTCGACAACCTGCTGCTCTCGCACGCCGACCGCACCAGGGTGCTGCCGGAGGCGTACCGGCCGAGGGTGATGACCCAGAACGGCATCGTGCTCGGCAGCCTGCTGGTGGACGGCCTGGTCGCCGGGAGCTGGCAACTGGCCGAGGCGGGTGCCGGGCCGCGGTCGGTGACGGTCCGCCCGTTCGCGCCGCTCGGCCGGGCCGACCGGCGGGCCGCGCTGGCCGAGGCCGAACGGGTGCTCGCCTTCGCGGGCGGCGGTGGTGAGGTCCGCTTCGAGGAGGACGGCTAGCGCGTTCGACGGGCGGACGGATGTACGGGCGCCGTGACTCGTTGGGGTGGCTCGACGGCGGTGCTCTGGGCCCGAACCGGCAGGGGTGGCTTGAATCGACCCACCCTAGTGAAAGGGAGTCGACCGTGGCCCCCGTGAACGATGGCGTCTACGCGATCGCCAAGCCCGATGAGCAACTGCTCACCCTTCAGACCCCCGAGGAGTTCGTGGTGGTCCTGCCCCCGACCGGCGAGCCCGGGGAGCAGGAGTGGGAGGTGGTCGGCCGTGACAACGGGAACGTCGTCATCAGGAACCTGCGGCACGGCTCCTACCTCGGCCTGGACGGTCCGCCGGAGGTCAACCAGCAGGTCCGGGGCACCGCCGAGGCGTTCGAATGGGCGCTGTACCAGGCCGCCGAGCGGTTCTCCTTCCACGTCGTGCTCCCCGGCGGCCCGGTCGAGGGCCAGGAACTGGCGCTGGACCTGAGCGTGCTGGACATCTTCCCCCAGCGCACCGCGCTGCGGCCGCTGGAGGCCGAGGACCAGCGGCAGGCCTGGCTGTTCCAGTTCCACGAGTGAACCGTGGCCGTCCGCCCCGGTGGTGCCGTGAGCGCCGGGGCGGACGCGCCCGAAAGTGAGCAAAACGGGCACATGATCGGATCATCTGCTGAGATGGGGCAGACCTGGACCGATCGACCGGACGGAGGAACGGATGCCGGGGCAGACTCCGCCCGAACGACGGCCCGCCGACCACCGACGCCCCTACCTGATGCTGCCGGCCCCGGTCCGGGCCGCCGCCGCCTGGTCCGCCGCGCTCGTGCTGCTGATCACCGTCGCCTCGCTCGTCGTCTTCGCCCTGGTCGAACTGCGGGCCGCCACCGTCCCGGTGATCCTGGCCCTGCTCGGCACCTCGCTGCTCCAGCCCGTGATGCCGTGGATGGTCCGACGCGGCGTCAGCCGCTCCATGGCCGCCGGGCTCACCTGCGCCGTGCTGGTGGCCGCCGTCGGCCTGGTCATCGCCCTGCTGGTCAAC
Organism: Kitasatospora sp. NPDC057500; assembly: GCF_042802195.1. NCBI lineage: Bacteria > Bacillati > Actinomycetota > Actinomycetes > Kitasatosporales > Streptomycetaceae > Kitasatospora > Kitasatospora sp. NPDC057500. Next base: position 8,663 of record NZ_JBHVER010000085.1, read on the forward strand.
TCCCTGGTGCACAGCGCCCCGCAGATCGCCTCGGCGCTCCAGGAGGCCGGTGACCGGCTCGCCGAGTGGCTCGGCCCCTTCGGCGAGAAGATCCGGCACGTGCTGGACAACGCCCAGGGCGAGACCAACACCCTCGTCACGACGCTCACCGACAGCGTGCTCTCCGGGCTCGGCCTCGCCACCCAGATCGCCACCGGCGCGGTGCTCGCGCTCGCCCTCGTCTTCTTCTTCCTGCGCGACGGCCACCGCACCGGCGACGCCATCCGCTCCTACCTGCCCGACCGCACCGCCGAGACGGTGGTGGCGTGCGGCGAGCGGGCCTTCGAGGCGATGGCCGGCTTCATGCGCGGCACCACCCTGATCGCCCTCATCGACGCCTTCTTCATCACCGTCGGCCTGCTCGTCCTCAGCGTCCCCGGTGCGCCGGGCCTCGGCGCGCTGGTGTTCATGGGCGCCTACATCCCGTTCGTCGGCGCCTTCCTCTCCGGCACCGTCGCCGTGCTGGTCGCCCTCGCCGACGGCGGCCTGGGCACGGCGCTCTGGGCGCTCGGCGTGGTGGTCGCCGTGCAGGTCGTCGAGGGCAACATCCTGCAGCCGCTGATCCAGAGCCGGACGGTGGAGCTCCACCCGGCCACCATCATGGTCGCCGTGGTGGCCGGCTCCGGGATCGCCGGCATCATCGGCGCCCTGCTGGCCGTGCCGGTGTGCGCGGCCGGGCTCGGGGTCGTCTCCGTGCTGCGCGGCGACCCCGGCCGGCGGCGCCGCAACGACCGAGACGGCGACGGCGACGGGGCCGAGGCAGGAGCCGGGGCGCCGGCGAAGGCGGCTCAGGAGGACGCGGCTCAGGAGTAGGTGAGGGGACGGCCGCGCCGCAGCGAGTACTCGGCGGCGCGCAGGAAGAGCGCCGCGTGGAAGGCGACGTCCAGGTCCTCGGTCCACCGGCCCGGGGAGGAGGCCGCCGCGGCCTCCGCGTGCCGGTCGAACCAGATGCCGATCTCCAGGTTGTCGCAGTGCTCGGGTATCCCCGGCGGCAGCGCGAGCAGTTCGGCCACCCGCCGGGCGGCGGCCAGCACCCGGGGCGCGTCCCAGACCGCCGTCACATCGTTGTAGCTGCACTCCACCGGCAGCACCAGCGGCGCCTCCAGCTCGACGGGCAGCAGCACGTCCCAGCCGAGCAACGCGTCCACCGTGCCGTCGGCCAGCCCGCTGCAGAACTGCTCGAAGCCGGAGATCGGGCGGTACAGCTTCTCCTCGAAGTGCCGCCCCGACCCGGCCCGGAACTCCGTCACCGGCGGGCAGACGAACGGCGGCAGGCCGCGCTCCGCCAGCGCCACGTCGACCGCCCGGGCGACCGGACCGAACCCCTCGTCGTCGTCGAGCCACTCGTCGGCCTCGACACTCACCAGATAGACACCCATGCCCGGGACGTTAGACGCCCCCACCGACAATGAGCCGTCCCGAATGTCGGTTGCCCGCGCGGGGCCGGTGGGGGAGAGTGCTCCGGGTGCGGCCGGTGATCACCGGAGGGCGGCGGAGAAGGGCGGGACAGGACATGACGACGGAACGGATCGTGGTGGCGGACGGGGCGGCCGGGCCGTACGGGATCACCGTCGGACCGGACGGGGCGCTCTGGTTCACCCTGGTGCACGCCGGGGAGGTCGGACGGCTGGCGGGCGACGGGACCGTCACCCGGTACGGGCTCGACGCACCCGGCTGCGGGCCCTCGGTGATCACGGCCGGCCCCGACGGCGCGCTCTGGTTCACCCGGATGCGCGACCACCGGATCGGCCGGATCACCGTCGACGGCGAGGCCCGCTGCTACGCCCTGCCCACCGAGGACTGCGGGCCGTACGGGATCGCGGCGGGCCCCGACGGCGCCCTCTGGTTCACCCAGCTGAACGCCGACCGGATCGGGCGGATCACCGTGGACGGCGAGGTGAGCGAGTACCCGCTGCCGGTCACCGGCGGCTTCCCGTCGATGATCACGGCCGGGCCGGACGGCGCCCTCTGGTTCACCCTCAACCAGGCCCACGCGATCGGGCGGATCACCCTCGACGGCGACATCACCCTGCACCCGCTGCCTACCGAGGGCGCCGCCCCGGTCGGCATCGCCCGCGGCGGTGAGGCGCTCTGGTTCGTCGAGATCGGCGCTGGCCAGGTCGGCCGGATCGGCGTGGACGGCGGGGTGACGGAGCATCCGCTGCCCGACCGCGCCGCCCGCCCGCACGCCGTCACGGCCGGGCCCGACGGCCGGCTCTGGTTCACCGAGTGGGCGGCCGGCCGGATCGGCTCCCTCACCCCGGACGGCGACTACACCGGCCACCCGCTCCCGGTCGAGGGCGCCGAGCCGCACGGCATCACCGTCGCCCCGGACGGCGCCGTGTACGCGGCGCTGGAGATCGGCGAGATCGTCCGGCTGGAACCGTAGGCCGTCGGCGGCGGCGGAGGGTGCGCGGCTCAGGGACGGGCGCGCGGCTCAGGGGGTGGTGCAGAGGTCGGCGGCGAGGGCGCAGAGGGCGGCGCGGTCGGGGCGGCCGGTCTTGGCGAGCAGGTTGGCCAGGTGCTTCTCCACCGTGCGCGGGGAGATGGAGAGCTTGCGGGCCAGTTCCTGGTTGCCCGGGCGGTCGGCGAGCAGCACCAGCACCTCGTACTCGCGGACCGTCACCCCGCAGGTGCGCAGGCCCGCCGGGACGGCGTCGCGGCCGCCGCGGTGCTGGGCGACGCTCGCGCCCGCCCGCCGCAGCAGGGTGCGGCAGGCGGCGGCCGCCGGCTGGACCTCCAGCTGGTGGAAGTACTCCTCGGCGGTGCGCAGCCAGGCCACCGGCTCGCCCCAGCCGTCGGTCAGCGCGGCCTCGGCGGTGAGCCGCAGCGCCAGGTGGTGCGCGAGCGGGAAGTCCGCGGCGGCCGGGCCGGCCTCGGCGAGGGCGCGGGCGGCCCGCTCCGGGTGGCCGTCGCGGCCCAGCACCACCGCGTCGGCGAAGCGCAGGAACTGGCGGTTCCAGGCCAGTTCGGCGGCGGGCGCGGCGGCGGCCCGGTCGAGTTCGGCGCGGCCCCAGCGGCCCTCGACCACCTCCAGCAGCGGGTGCAGGCCGTGTCGGCCGGCCAGGTAGAACACGCTGGGGTGCTCCTCCTCCCAGGCCAGGCCCGCGTCCAGCTCGGCGCGGGCCGCGGCGCGGTCCTCGGCGAGCAGCGCGCCGACCGCCCGGCAGAGCCCGTAGCGCAGCGGCGTCAGGAAGGACTCCTCGCCGCCGGCCTGCCGGAAGCGGGCCAGTTCGCGCTCCATCTCCCGGGTGCGGCCGAGGTGGGCGGCGAGGGTGGCGGAGGAGAGCAGCAGATAGCGGTGGGCGGCGAGGTTGTGCAGCCGGGCGGTGGCGTCGAGGCAGCGGTCGACGGTGCTGCGGGCGGTCTGCCACTCGCCGCGCATCACCGCGTTCATCGCGAGCAGGCCGTCGAGGGTCTGGGTCAGCACGATCGCGCCCAGCCCGGCGGCGGCCTCCCGGGCGCGCTCCAGGCGGGTGCCGTCGCCGGTGCGCATGAAGGCGTTGGCGCCCAGCCGCAGCATCGCCTCGACCCGCCAGACCGGCAGGGCGTTCGCCTCGGCGACGGCCAGCATCCGCTCCAGGCAGGCGTCGGCGGCGTCGAAGCCGCGCTCGCGGGCGAGCAGGGCGAGCAGCTGCCAGGCCTGGCAGGCGACCACCGGGAGGCCGGAGCGCTCGGCCACCTCGGCGGCCCGGCGGGCGCGGCGCTCGGCCTCGGCGAGGCGCGCGCCGGCCACCGCGGTGCAGCCCGGGGAACGGCCCTGGTCTCCCTCCGCCGCTCCGTCCGCCGCTCCGTCCGCCGCTCCGTTCGCTGCACCGTCCGTCCCGCCCTCCGGGGCCGGCGGCGCGTGGTCCGGCAGCAGCGCGAGGTGGCCCTCGACGACGGCCAGCGCGGCGTCCTGCTCGGGGCGGGGACGCCCGGCGGTGAGCGTGCGCACGGCGGCCACCTGGGCCACCGCGTCGGCGCCGCGCTCGGCCATCACGGCCGCCCAGGCGAGCCGGGTGTGCAGTTCGATCCGGCGCTCGACGGCGGGGACGGCGCCGACGGCCGGAGCGGTGGGCGCGGCCGGGGCCGGTGGCACCGGCGGCAGGGTGCGGACCAGGTCGAAGGCCCGGTCCAGCTGCCCGGACTCGGCCAGCGCCGGCAGCAGCCGCTCGGTGATGCCGGCCCGTTCGGCGTCCCCGGCGAGTTCGTGCGCGCGCTCCAGCAGCACCACCGCGGACCCCGCCGCACCCGCCTCCAGCACCCGCCGCCCGGCCTCCGCGAAGTGCACCGCCGCACCCGCCCGGTCGCCGCCGGCCAGCAGCAGTGAAGCGACCAACTGGCGGCGTTCCTCGGCGAGTTCAGGGTCGGTGCGGAGGATGGCGTGGGCCGCCCGGCGGGCCAGCGCGGCGCGTTCGGCGGGGGCCAGGGCGGCCGTCACCGCGTCGGCGGTGAGCGCGTGCCGGAAGGCGTAGCGGTCGGGGGCGGCGCCGTCCGGCACGATCACATTGGCTTCGGAGGCCGAGCGCAGGTGGCTGAACAGGGTGCGGTCGTCGTAGCCGGTGATCAGCTGCACGGTGGTGACCGAGAAGCGGCTGCCGAGGGTGGCCGCCGTCAGCAGCAGGTCCCGCACCTGCGGGTCGAGCTGGTCGATCCGCCGGCCCCAGCTGCGGACGATGGTGCTGGGCACTCCGGGGTGCGAGCCGTCGGCGAGCGCCCAGCGGCCGTCCTCGGCACGGCGCAGCGCGCCGGAGTCCAGCAGGTCGGCGAGCAGTTCCTCGACCAGGTAGGGGCAGCCGTCGCCGCGTTCGGTGAGGTGCTCGACCAGCGCGGCCGGAAGGTCGGTGCGCTCGCCCTCCAGGATCGCGGCGGCCAGCACGGCCACCTCGGCGGGCGGCAGCGGCCGCAGTTCGGTGACGGTGGCGGCGCGGCGGCGTTCGGCGGCGCGCACCAGGTCCAGGGCGGGGCCCGGTTCGGCGCGCAGCGTGGCGAGCAGCAGCACCGGCAGTCCGCCCAGGTTGTCGACCAGGTACTCCAGGACGGCGACGGTCTCCGCGTCGGTGTCGTGCAGGTCCTCCAGGAGCAGCACGCAGCCCTGGTCGCGGCCGAGCACCGCGAGCAGCCGCAGCAGCGCCTCGGCGAGTTCGACGACGGTCTCCGGGTAGGCACCGGGGCCGGCCGCGCTCTCCCGCCACTCGGGGACCAGCCGGGCCAGTGCCGGGCGGTAGGGGGCGAGTTCGGGGTCGGTGGGCGGTCCGGCGGCCCGGAACCGGGAGGAGAGCGCCTCGATCAGCGGCCGGAACGGCGTCACCGTGCCGGTCGAGCTGCCCCGCCCGCGCAGCACCGGCAGGCCCAGCCCGTACGCCTGGTAGGCGCACTCGCCGGCAAGCCGGGACTTGCCGATGCCGGCCTCGCCGAGCAGGAAGACCGCGCCGCCGCCCTGTTGGCGGGCGGTGGCCAGCGCGTCGCCGAGCATCGCCAGCTCGGGGGCGCGGCCGACGGTGATCGACGACGTGGTCCGCATGGCCGCAGGCTACCGGAGCGAGTCGCGGTGCACCGGGCTTCGGCCTGGTGGTGAAGCGATTCTGACACCTGCTCTGCCCTCAGGGGCGTCCTGGGGCGGGTGGTCCTGCTGTGGCCGCGACGGCCGTTCGGTCGGGCCAGGGCCGGGGTTGATGGTTCGTCGGGTCCGCCGCCGAGGGGCTGCCCGTTCCTCGGCGGCGGACGGTCCGGCCGGTCAGGGCCGGGGGTGGACCGGTGCTGCGGGCGGTGCTGCGGGCATTGCTCAGAAGGGCGTGGTCATGGTCGGGAACTCGACGATCGGCGGGATGGCGCCGCCGGTGCCGGCCAGCAGGCGGGAACGCAGACCCAGGCCGCTCCCCGGGCGCAGGCGGATCTCGCCGGCCGGGTGTTCGGCCGTCTCGCCGGGGCGGGCGGCGGAGTGCGGCGGGGTGAGCCGCTCATCGTGGTCGTGCATGGTTCGGAGCTCCGTTCGGGTCGCGGTGGATGGTCCGGGTGGTGCCGGCGTCCGGTGGTGAGGACGTCGTGCGGGTGGCGCCGGTTCGGTAGGGAGGGCCGGGACGGGTGGTGCGGGCCGCGGGGGGGCGCCCCCGGGCGCGCCCCCCCGCCGGGGGGGGGGGGGGGCCGGGGGCGGGCACCCCGGCGCCGGCCCGGCGGGGCGGGACCCCCCCCGCCCACACAGGCGCCCCCCCCCGGCGGGCGG
>NZ_JBHVER010000085.1:14916-30590 GCF_042802195.1 Kitasatospora sp. NPDC057500
GCGGGGCGGGGCGGCGGGCCGGGGCGGGGGGGGGCGGGCCGCGTGTGCGCGCAGGCGGGCGGGCCCCCGCGCGTGGGGGTGCGGGGGCCGGGGAGCGGTCAGCCGGACGCGGCCGGCGCGGAGCGGCACGCCGCCGGCACTCTCTGGCGCAGCAGCAGTGCGGGCGGCACCTGGTCGGGGAAGCCGAGGCGCAGCAGCCCGTGGCCGATCCCGGCCAGGCCGGTGAGCAGCCCGGGATGGGGGACGTGGTCGGGGGTGCCCGAGCGGGGCCCGTCCTGGTCGACGGCGGCCAGCAGCGCCCCGGCCCGGCGCACCCACGGGGTGCGGCCGGCGGCGGGGCCGTGCCGGCCGAGCAGTTCGAGCACGCCCAGCTCGCCGTGGCAGAGGCTGTGGTCGCCGAGCGGGGCGGCGCGGGCGGTGTTGCGCACGGCGCGCTGGGCCCAGTCGGCGAGGCCGCGGTCGGCGAGCGCGAGCGGGCTGTCCACCACGGCGAGCGCGACCCCGGGCCGGCCCCGGCACCAGGAGCCCTCGCGGGAGCGGACGGCGGTGGCGGCGTGCAGGGCGGCCAGGCCGGCCCGGTGGTGCGGGCCCTCGGGGGGCTCGCCGACGGCCTCGGCGAAGCGCAGCAGGGCCCAGCCGGTCCCGGCCGAGCCGTGCGCGAACCCGGCCGCGGCGGGAGCGGGGCGGGTGGTGAGCAGCGCGGCGCAGCGGGCGGCGGCGGCCAGCGCGGCGTCCCCGGTCAGCGGGTCCGCCGTGCCCGCCGCGTGCACGGCGAGCAGTGCGGCGAGCCCGCCGGCGGTGCCGCTGTGCACGCCGGGGTCCTCCTCGCGTTCGGCGGCGGCCGCCGTGAGCGCGACCGCGGGGCCGATCCACCCGGAGAGCGGCGGATCGTCGAGCAGCCGGGCGAGTTCGGCCAGCGCGTAGGCGATGCCGCCGAGGCCGGCGAAGGCGCCGGAGCCGACGGCGGCCGGGTGGTCGGGGTGGGCGGCCAGCGCGTCGAGCAGTCCGGGTACGGGTGCGACGGCCCGGCGGGCCACCTCGGCGTAGCGGTCGGTCCCGGTGAGCGCGGCGAGCTGGGCGAGGAACAGCGCGGTGCCGGTGTAGCCGCCGGCGAGGTCCGCGCCGAGCGGGCGCACCCGCCAGTAGCGGTCGGCGAGCAGTTCCAGCCCGAGCCAGTTGGTGCGCGAGCGGCCCTGGTAGGCGGCCGCCACGAGCTGGTCGCCGAGGCCGCGGGCGGCGGCCAGCAGCTGTTCGGGCTCGGGGGCGGTGGCCCAGACGTTCTCCGGCACCGGGCGGCCCGGCCGGTGGGCGGGGGTGCCGGCGGCGCCGGCCATGGCCGCGCGGACGATCCACTCCTGGTCCTTGCGGTCGACGGCGCCGAGCGCGGTGAGCTTGGCCTCGGCCCGGGCCAGCCCCGTCTCGACCAGCTCACCGGGCAGCCGGCGGCCGTCCGGGGCCCACAGGTCGCGCGAGCCGGGGCGGGCGGTGAACAACGGGACGTCGCCGCTCCACAGGTCGGCGACCTCGTGGTCGGCCAGCCCGGGGCGACCGGGGTCGTCCACCGCGTCGGTGCGCAGCAGGTCGAGCACGGCCTGCCGGGCGCCCGCCTCGCGCAGCACGTCCGGGTGGGTGGACTCGTCGAGCAGCCGGGCGTAGACCCGGGTGGCGCGCGGCACGACCCGAACCTCGGCGTCGGCGAAGGAGCGCAGCAGGCCGCGCGGGCCGACGAGTTCGCCCCGGCCGTCGCAGAGCGCGGCGTACCCGGCGCGGAAGCCCGCCACCAGTTCCTCGGTGTGCTCGGCGGGTTCGACGGTCGCGCCGCCCAGCCGGGGCCGGTTGTGCGCCTCGGCGAACGGGCGGGGGCGGCGCACCAGGCGCATCTCGTCGGTGCCGGCCGCCGCCCAGTCCACGCCGTCGACGGGGGACGGGCGCCGCCCGGGGCAGCCCCCGCCGATGCCGGAGACGTCCACCGCGCCGTCGTCGCCGATCAGCAACTGCGGCAGCAGGCCGACCCGGTGGACGGATTCGGCGAGCGCGTGGGCGGCCGGGTCCCCGTCGGGCAGGGGGCCGCCGGCCGGGGGGTGGAACAGCGTCTCGACGTCCACCAGCACCGGCTGGTCCCCGCAGGCGACCAGGTTCTCGAAGTGCAGGTCGGTGCCGTCCAGCACGTGCAGCAGGGCGAGCAGCGCGCCCTGGCGCCGGTAGAAGCGCTCGACGTCGTAGCGGGTCAGGCAGGGGCGGGACTCGGCGTACTCGGTCCAGCCGTGCGAGCCCCGGTCGAGCAGGCCGAGCGCGTGCAGCCGGGGCACCCCGGGGCGCCCGCTGTACCAGCCGAGCAGCGCGTTGAAGTGCCGGTGCGCGGCGGGCGGCCGGGGCCGGTGGACGACGGCGGCGCCGTTGGCGAAGTGCAGGACGCAGACGGCCCGCCCGCGCCGGTGCCGGTCGCCCGTGCCGGTGACGGAGATCAGCGCGCCGGGGTCGCGGCCGCGCAGCAGCCCGGCGACCAGCAGGGCCCGGTCGGCGGTGAACCGGTCGAGCAGTTCGGCGTGGGCGTCGGCGGCGTCCAGGCAGGCGCGGGCGAGCAGCCGGGCCAGCACCGGGTACTCGCGCAGCAGCGCCGCCAGGCCCTCCCGGCGGGCGGTGAGCGCGAGGAACGAGCGGAACCGCTCCTGCGGGGTGCCGCCGGCCAGCCGCCCGGCGCCGCGGGCCGTGTGGAGCTCCAGGACGAGGGTGCGCGCGGCGGTCCTGGCCAGCCGTTCGGTCAGCCGCGCGGTGAACTCGGCGCGCAGGGCGGCCAGGTCGATCCGGCCCAGCTGGTCGGCGGCGCGCACGGCGGGGGAGAGCGAGGTCAGCAGCCGCACCTGCGCCCGGTCGGCGAAGGGCTGCAGGACCAGCTCGAAGCCGCTCAGGCCGGGGTAGGCGGCGCGCGGCACCACCGGACGCACCGGGGCGGCGGCCACGGCGGCCTCGGTGAAGGCGGCCCAGTCCGGGCGGGCGGCCGGGAAGGGCCGGCCCGGGGTGAGGCCCCGCTCCCACCACGGGGGACCACCGGCACGGGGGGACCGGAGGCGACCGGGGTGGGAGCGGGGAGTCCGGGCGGGAAAGTCGCCGGGCATCGGAGTGTGCGGGAACGGTGTGGCCGAGGGGACCGCCGCCGCGACCGGGCCCTGATCCGGTCCTGCGCCCCCGTCGAGGCGCGTGCTGCGCACGGCGTCCACCTCTGCCACCACCGCACCTCCGATGCCGGGAGAGGGCCGCGCTGCCGTCGAAGGCGCTGCCCTCGCTGCTGATCCTGTCGCCGGGGTGGCCGTCGGGGCATGGGGGAGCGGCCCCCATCTTTCCGACGCGCGGCCCGCACGATCCGCCGCGCCCCCGCCCATCGGCGGGGGCGGCCCCACCCCTGCGGGCTACCTCCGGGCGAGCAGCAGCTGGGTCGCCACCGCCGGCCGGCCGTTCATGGTGAGCACCGCGAGCTCACGCTCGTCGAGCGGCTCGAACGCGGCGAACAGCTCGTCCAGCCGCTCCCGGGTGTGGTGGCGGCAGACCGCGCCGTCACTGGTCTCGAACACCCCGAAGCGGCCGTAGCGCTCCTCGTGCCGCCGGTAGCGCTCCTGGTTGCGCTCGTCCGGCTGGAGCAGGTAGTCGCTGACCTGGAGCAGGCCGCCCGGGCGCAGCACCCGGTGGAGTTCGGCGACCAGCGCCTGCTGCGCCGCGTCGTCCGGGACGCAGGTGAGCACGGCGAACAGGAAGGCCGCGTCGTAGGCGCCGTCCGGCCGTTCCAGCCGGGGCGGGTCGGCCAGCACGGTGAACCGGGCGGCCGGCTGCTCGCTGCGGGCCCGGGCGACCAGCTCGGGCGACACGTCCACGCCCTCGACGCCGGTGAAGCCGAGCGCTGCGAGCTCGCCCGCCAGCCGCCCGTAGCCGCAGCCGTGGTCGAGCAGCGCGGCGTCCCGGGCGAGGCGTGTGGTCCAGGCGGTGTGCAGGGGGTGGCCGAAGGTCTTGGTGGTTCCGGTGGAGTTCCAGTACGTGGACTGGTTGTCTGGGACCGACATGGGCCGATGATGACACGCGCGAACGGGTGCCGCGCGGCCGGGGTGTTCCGGGGGCGAAGGGGCCGGTGGGCGCGGGCCGATGGGGCCGTTCGGCCCTTGTGAGCGTGCTGCCGGGGAGGGATGGTGATCGCCGCGCCGCAGTGCGGGGCCGCCGGGGGCGGGTCGGCGCGGAACGACCGGAGTGCGGCGGAACGGGAAGAGGCCTGAGGTGGGCGAGTTGGTCACGGTGCGGGTGTGCGAGGGGATTTCGCGGGGCTTCGCGGCCGATGCGAGAGCCCGGGTCGCCGCCGTGGTAGGCGGAGCGGACGCCCTGGTGGAGTCGCTGCGGGTGCGGGTCGGCACGATCGGTGCGGCGGGCGTGCTGACCCAGGTCAACGCCGAGGTGGACGGCCGGCGGATCCGAGTCCAGGAGGCCGCCGCCGACCTCGGCGAGGCGCTGGACCGGCTCAGCGAGGGGCTGCGCGCCCGGATGGCCGCCGTCACCTCGGGCTGGACGCCCCGCCCGTGGCCGCGCCGGCCCCGCACCCGCGCGCTGCTGACGGACGCCGGGCCCGAGGCGCCGGCCGCCCTCGCCGAGGCCGCCGCGGCGCGCCCCGGACTTCCGTACCCGGCCCGGCCGCAGCGCATCGTCCGGCGCAAGCGGGCCCAGCTGGTCTGGTGCTCGCCGGACGCCGCCGCCCGCACCATGGACGCGATGGACTACGACATCCACCTGTTCACCGACCCGGCCACCGAGACCGACGCGGTGGTCTACCGGGTCGGCCCGACCGGCTACCGGCTGGCCCGCACCGTGGCCGCCGGACCACCCACCCGCCCGGCCGTTGCGATGACCCTCAGCCCCTGTGGTGCACCGGAATTGACTGAGGATCAGGCGGTCGTCCGGCTGACCGCCGCCGAACTTCCCTACCTGTTCTTCGCCCAGCCCGGTTCGGGACGCGGCCGGGTGCTCTACCGGCGCTTCGACGGCGGCCTCGGCCTGATCGCGGCCGCCTCGTGAGCGGCGGGTCCGGCCGCCGCCGGCTGCGCGCGCGGCGCCGCTCCGCAGGTTCCGAGCCGCCGGCCGGCCGCCCCGGGGCGGTGGTGCGGACCAGGCCGCCCGCCGACGCGCCGCCGCGCGAACTGGTGCCGCTCGAACGGGCCGAGGCGCTGCGGCTGCTGGCCGGCGCGCCGTTCGGCCGGATCGTGTTCACGGTGCGGGCGCTGCCCGCGATCCGCCCGGTCAACCACCTCCTGGTGGACGACACCATCGTGATCCGGACCCACGACGGCGCCGCGCTGACCGCGGTCACGGCGGGCAGCGAGGAGACCGGAGTGGTGGTCGCCTACGAGGCCGACGCGATCGACCCGGTCACCCGGCTCGGCTGGAGCGTGGTGGTCACCGGCTTCGCCCGGCCGGTCACCGACCCCGCCCTACTGGACCGCTACCGCGCCCTGTTGAGCCCCTGGGTGAACGCCTCGATGGACCACACGGTGGCCATCCAGCCCGACCTGGTGGCCGGCTACCGGCTGATCGCGGGCACGGCCGCCGCCTCCTGACCCGGGGCTGCCGCCCTCTGGACCACGGGCCCGCGAACCCGCCCCGCGCGGGCCCCGACCCGGGTCCCGGCACCCGGACGCCCCCCTCCCGGAACGGGCGTCCGGCGCACCGGGACCCCGGCGCGGAAGAGTGCTTCCGCGCCCCCGCCGGCGCGGCCGGGAGAACGTCAACTCTCCTGGCCGCGCCGGTCTTTCGTCGTACCCGCGGGCGTCGGACCGGTGCGGGCGGCCGGGCGGACAGTGGTCCCGGTAGGGGGCCCCGATCCGAGGCCCACCGGCCCCGGCCCGCTGGGTCCAACGGCCCTAGGGCGCACGGGTGGTGCGTTCCGATCATGGATCGCCATCCATCCGCAGAAGTTTTCGAAGGAGTGCGTCCTTGAGCGCCATCGAGGCACAGGGCGACAGCGCGCTGCCGCCGTCCGCCGCCCGACCGGGACAGGCGCGGGTCAAACGACCCGGCTCGTCCCTGGTCCGGCTGCTGACGACCACCGACCACAAGACGATCGGCACCATGTACCTGGTGTCGTCGTTCGGGTTCTTCCTGATCGGCGGCATCCTCGCCCTGGTCATGCGCGCCGAGCTCGCCCGGCCGGGGACGCAGATCCTCTCCAACGAGCAGTTCAACCAGGCCTTCACCATGCACGGCTCGGTGATGCTGCTGCTCTTCGCCATGCCGCTGTTCACCGGGTTCGCCAACTGGATCATGCCGCTGCAGATCGGCGCACCCGACGTCGCCTTCCCGCGCCTGAACATGCTGGCCTACTGGCTGTTCATGTTCGGCTCGCTGATCGCGGCCGCCGGCTTCGCCACCCCGCAGGGCGCCGCGGACTTCGGCTGGTTCCTCTACGCGCCGCTGTCCGACGCCATCCACTCGCCCGGCGTCGGCGCCGACATGTGGATCATGGGCGTTGCGCTCTCCGGCTTCGGCTCCATCCTCGGCGCGGTCAACTTCATCACCACGATCATCTGCATGCGGGCCCCGGGCATGACCATGTTCCGGATGTCCATCTTCTGCTGGAACGTGCTGCTCACCTCGGTCCTGGTGCTGCTGGTCTTCCCGGTGCTGGCCGCCGCGCTGCTGGCCCTGGAGTGCGACCGAAAGTTCGGCTCGCACGTCTTCGACCCGTCCTCCGGCGGTGCCATGCTCTGGCAGCACCTGTTCTGGTTCTTCGGCCATCCCGAGGTGTACATCCTGGCGCTGCCGTTCTTCGGCATCGTCTCCGAGGTCATCCCGGTCTTCAGCCGCAAGCCGATGTTCGGCTACGGCGGCCTGATCGCCGCGACCGTCGCCATCGCCGGCCTCTCGGTCACGGTGTGGGCGCACCACATGTACGTCACCGGACAAGTGCTGCTGCCGTTCTTCTCGTTCATGACCTTCCTGATCGCGGTGCCCACCGGCGTGAAGTTCTTCAACTGGGTCGGCACCATGTGGAAGGGCTCACTGAGCTTCGAGACGCCGATGCTGTGGACCGTCGGCTTCCTGGTCACCTTCCTGTTCGGCGGCCTGACGGGCGTGCTGCTCGCGGCCCCGCCGATCGACTTCCACGTCTCGGACTCCTACTTCGTCGTCGCGCACTTCCACTACACGCTGTTCGGCACCGTGGTCTACGCGATGTTCGCCGGCTTCCACTTCTGGTGGCCCAAGATGACCGGCAAGATGCTCGACGAGCGGCTCGGCCGGATCTGCTTCTGGACGCTGACCATCGGCTTCCACACCACCTTCCTCGTCCAGCACTGGCTCGGCGCCGAGGGCATGCCCCGCCGCTACGCCGACTACCTGGCCGCGGACGGCTTCACCACGCTCAACACGGTGTCCACCATCGGCTCCTTCCTGCTGGGCCTGTCGCTCCTGCCGTTCCTCTACAACGTCTGGAAGACCGCCAAGTACGGCGAGAAGGTCACCGTCGACGACCCGTGGGGCTGGGGCCGCTCCCTGGAGTGGGCCACCTCCTGCCCGCCGCCGCGGCACAACTTCACCTCGCTGCCCCGGATCCGCACCGAATCGCCGGCGTTCGACCTCCACCACCCGGAGATCGCCGCCCGCGACTACCTGGACCACAACGGCGTGCCCGCCAAGCACCTGGCCGGGGTCGTCCCCGCCGCGTACGACGAGCCCGCGCCGCGCCGCGCCCGCGCGCTCGGCGGCGGCACCGCGTCCGGCCGCACCGGCGACGACGGCTGACGGGCCCTGACGGCCCAGACCCCAGAACGCCGCTCCCGCCCGCGCGCAGCCCCCGGGCGGGAGCGGCCCCCCTCCGAACCGCCCGAGGCTTGAGGAGTGCACGGCACCATGTCCCACATCGTCCTGGCCATCGGCACCGCCGCGATCACCGCGTCCGGCTGCGTCTGGTACCTGCCCGCCATCGCCGACCTCCAGGCCGGCGAGGACCGTCCCCGCTCGTCCCGCACCGCCGCGGCCGCCTGCGTGACCTGGTGGGCCTGCCTGGCCCTGGCCGGCGGCCTGCTGCTGGCCGTCCCCGCCTGGCAGCCCGCCGCCGAGATCGCGCTCGCCGGCCTGGTCGCCGGCGTCCTGCTGCGGGTCCGCGCCCACCTCCAGAGCCGGACCGAGCGGCGCGAGCAGGCCGTGCGCTGGGCCCTGATCGACCCGGGCCCCGCGCCCGTGCCGGTGCGCCCCTCGCCGCGGGCGCTGTCCGGCTGGCTGCTCGTCGGCCTGGCGATCGCCTCGCTCGGCGCCGCCTCCATCCTGCTCTCCGGCGGCGGACCGCTCGCCCCGCGCCTGGCCACCGCCGCGGGGAGCGCCGTCGCGGTCTCCACCGCCTTCCTGCTCATCGGTCTCGGCAACGCCCGCCGCCGCCGCGGATGACCTGACGAAGCGTCAAGAAGTTGCGGCTGTGGGCTTGCTGCACCGTGGCCGGGCCGGATGTCAATCGGGCGACCGGGGCGCCGCCGCTCCGTCCCGCCGAGAGGAGCGTCCGATGACCGCCACCGCCGCGCCGAGCGAAGTGCTCCGGCAGTTCGTCCAGCTCATGGGCAAGGGCCCCGACGAGGCGGGGGCCGACCTGGTCACCACCGACGCCGTCCTCGAACCGCCCTACCTGCTGCCCGGGGCGCCTCCGCATCGGCCCGGCCGCGAGGCCTTCACCGGGCACCTGCGGCGCGGCGCGGCGATGCGGCGCTTCGACGCCGTGGACCGGGTCCTCCGCACGGCGCCGACGCCCCCGAGCCGGCCGCCGCCGAGTACCGCCTGCACGGCGAGGCCCTGGCCACCGGAAAGCGCGTCGCCCTCGACGCGGTGATGTTCGCCCGGGTACGGGGCGGGCCGATCACCTGGTCGCGCACCTGCTCCCACCCGCTCGACAGTGCACCGGACTTCGGCGCGGTCGAGCGGGTGCTCACCTCCCTCCCGGGGGAGTGGCGCTCCCGCGCGGGCCTGGCCGGAATGGGGTCGTTCGGCCCTGGGCACGGCGGGGGTGGTGGGGCATGATGCGATGGACCCGGTGTGTGGTGTGCCGGGCACGGAGAGGGTGGAGCCGCGACATGGCGAGCGAGACGACCGGGACCGAGACGCCGGCACCGGTCAGGGTGTTCCTGCTGGACGACCACGAGGTGGTGCGCCGCGGCGTGCACGACCTGCTGGACGGCGAGCCCGACCTGGAGGTGGTCGGCGAGGCCGGCACCGCCGAGCAGGCCCTGGTCCGCATCCCGGCGCTGCGCCCGGACGTCGCCGTCCTGGACGTGCGCCTCGGCGACGGCGACGGCGTGGCCGTCTGCCGCGAGCTGCGCTCCCGGATGCCCGACCTCGCCTGCCTGATGCTCACCTCCTTCGACGACGAGGAGGCGCTGCTCGACGCCGTGATGGCGGGCGCCGCCGGCTACGTCCTCAAGCAGATCAGCGGCACCGACCTGATCGCCGCCGTACGGACGGTCGCCTCCGGCCGCTCGATGCTCGACCCCGGCGCCGCCACCCGCCTGCTCAACCGCCTGCGCAGCGAGGCCGAGCCCGCGCAGCCGTCCGCCGGCGGTCCGGAGCTGACCGCGCGCGAGCAGGAGGTGCTCGCGCTGATCGGCGAGGGGCTGACCAACCGGCAGATCGGCGAACGGCTCTTCCTCGCCGAGAAGACGGTCAAGAACCACGTCTCCCGGCTGCTCGCCAAGCTCGGCGTCGAGCGGCGGGTGCAGGCGGCGCTGATCGCCACCGAGCTTCGCCAGTCGGCCGCCGCCGACCGGTCCTCGCACCACCCGCGCGTCCTCGGCCACGGCCCCCGCGGCTGACACCGCCGCCCCCTGCCCGGCCCCGGCCGCCCGCCCGCCTGCGGTGACCGGGGCCGTTCGCCGTCCGCACCCTCATCCCCCCTGCGGCACCGGGACGTTCGCCGTAGGCCGGGTGGGACCCTCGGCGGGACCATCGGCCCTCGCCCCGTCCCGGCCCGGCGGGCGACGATCGGTGCCATGAACGCCGATCCTGAAGCCGCGCCCGTGCAGGTCGAGCCACGGGTCCGGCCGCTGCCCCGCCACCCGCGGGAACTCGACGAGACCAGGGCCCTGGAGCTGCTGGGCCGCACCGGGGTGGGACGGGTGGTCTACACCGTCGGTGCCCTGCCCGCCGTCCTCCCGGTCCGCTTCCGGCTGGACGCCCTCGGCGGTGTCCTGCTCTCCACGACGCCCGGCTCGGAGCTGGCGCGCGCCGTGGACGGCGCGGTGATCGCCTTCGAGGCCGACGAGGTGGACGGCACCGACGGCACCGGCTGGTGCGTCACCGTCCTCGGCCGCGCCGAGGTCCGCCGGACCTCCCCGCTCCCCGAGGACCGTGCGGAGATCCGGATCGCCCCCGAGCTGGTCGTCGGCCGCCATCTGACGCCCGACCTGCCCTGAGGCCCCGGCCCAGCGCTGTCGGCGGCGCTGGGCCGGGCGGGGCGGGCGGGGCGGGCCCGGTCGGGGCCGGGCCGGTGCGGCGGTCAGACGCCCAGCGGGGCCTGCCAGACCAGGCGGGTGCCGCCGCCGTCGGCCGGGAGCAGCTCGAAGGTGCCGCCCGCCCGCTCGGCGCGCTCGGCGAGGTTGCGCAGGCCGCTGCGGCGGCCGCCGGCGGGGACGCCCACGCCGTCGTCGGTCACGGTGAGCGTCACCGCCCCGCCGGCCGCGCGCAGGGCCACCTCCACGCGGTTGGCGCGGGCGTGCCGGGCGGCGTTGCTGAGTGCCTCGCCGAGCACGGCCATCACGTGCTCGGCCAGCTCCTGCGGCACATCGGTGTCCAGCAGGCCCTCCATGCTGAGCCGCGGCGCGAAGCCGAGCGTGGCCTGCGCCTCGCCGACGGCGCGGGTGGCGCGGGCCCGCAGCCCGCGGTCCGGCTCGCTGTGGGCGCGCAGCCCGAAGATGGTCGAACGGATGATCTTGATGGTCTCGTCCAGGTCCGCGACCGCCCGGCTCACCCGGTCGGCCGCGCTCTGGCTCTCGATCAGCCGGCCCGCGCTCTGCAGCGTCATCCCGGTCGCGAACAGCCGCTGGATGGCCAGGTCGTGCAGGTCCCTGGCGATCCGGTCGCGGTCCTCCAGAAGGGTCAACTGCTCGGCGTCCCGGCGGCGTTCGGCCAGCTCCAGGGCGAGTGCGGCCTGGTCGGCGAAGCCCAGCAGCGGGCCCGTCTCCTCGGCCGTGAACGGCGGCCGCCCGCTCTCCCGGGCCAGCAGCAGCACACCGCGCCCGAACCCCTCGCCGGTGCCCAGCGGCACCGCCACGGCCGGCCCCAGCCCGGTGAACCGCCCGGGCGGCCCGGCCGGGAACCGGTCGTCCTGGTCCAGCTCGTCACTGGTCGCCGGCGAACCCGAGGCGTACGCGGCGCCGGACAGCGTGCCGTCCACCGGCACCGTCACCCCGATCCGGGCCTCGGACCGCCCGCCGAGCGCGACCTCCACGGTCAGCTCGGCCGCCCGCTCGCCCGGGTCGGCCAGCGCCACCGAGACGTCGGCCAGCTCGGCGCCCGCGATCTCCCGGGCCCGGTGCGCGATCAGCTCCACGACCTCCAGGCGGGGCGCGCCCGACAGCAGGCTGCGGGTGATCTCGGCGCTCGCCCGCAGCCAGCGCTGCTGGCGCTGCGCCTCCTCGTAGAGCCGGGCGTTGTCGATCGCCACCCCGGCGGCCACCGCCAGCGTCGAGATCACCGCCTCGTCGTCCGCGTCGAAGTCCAGGCCGCCGCGCTTGTCGGTCAGGTAGAGGTTGCCGAACACCTCGCCGCGCACCCGCACCGGCACCCCGAGGAAGGTGTGCATCGGAGGGTGGTTCGCCGGGAAGCCCACCGAGGCCGGGTGCTCGGAGAGCACCGGGCAGCGCAGCGGCTGCGGGTCGCGGATCAGCTCGCCGAGGATGCCCTGGCCGGTCGGCGGCGGGCCGATGGCGTCGATCTCCTCCTGGGTGAGGCCGACGGTCAGGAACTGCGAGAGCGTGTAGCCGTCGGCGCCGATCACGCCGAGCGCCGCGTAGCGGGCGTCGACCAGGTCGGCGGCGGCCTCGACGATGCGGTGCAGCGCCTGGGAGAGGTCCAGCTCGCGGCCGACCGCGAGCACCGCCTCCAGCAGGCTGTGCACCCGGTCCCGGGTGCCGCGCGCCGCGTCGATCCGCCACTGGAGCTCCTCCAGCAGCTCGTCCAGGCGCAGCTGCGGTATCCGCTGGCCGCCTACGGCGGACGCGGGCGGGGCCGCGACCGCGGTGCGGGCCGGCGCGGTTCCCGGGCGTGCCGCTCCCGCGTGCGCCGGACAGCCGGGCGGCGGGGCGTCGTCCGTCCGTCCGCCCTGGTCCCCGCCGGTGCCCGCCCGCGTCTCCTCCGCGCCGCCCACCGGCGTCCTCCTCGTGTTCCCGTGCTGCTGGTCCGGCTCCGCCCGCGGTCGGCCGACCGGTCGGATTGTCGGATTCACGTTAGTGCCGCAGGCATGTGCGTGGAACGCCGGGGTCGGTCATGAACGCGCCGGACGGAGTGCAATCGGCCACACGCACGCCGTTCGCACGCCGTTCGCGCCGTTGCCACGGACCGCCCGCGGGACCTACGGCCCTGGCCGAAGGGCCCTGCGGCCTCTGGCGGGCGCGCCGGGCCGGGACCAGGGTGGTGGACAGGGGCCGACGGTGCGTCAGCGCACCCCGGCCACCCGGACCAGCCACCCCGGAGGGCCCGCCCCGCGCGGCGGCCCTCGCAGCGGAAGGAACCTCCCATGACGCCCGCAGTCCTGGCCGGAGTCGACGGATCGCCCGAGAGCACCGCCGCCGCCCACTGGGCCGCCGAGGAGGCGCTGCGGCGCGGGGCCCCGCTGCGGCTGCTGCACGCCTGGCCGTGGCTCACCGACGGCCGTGCCTCCTTCGCCGACCCCGAGGACCTGCCGGTCGCCGCCCAGCGGATGCTGACCGGGGCGGCCGAGGACGTCCAGGCCCGCTACCCCGGCCTGACCGTCGAAACCGACGTGGTGCTGGACGCCGCCGTGGACGGCCTGGTCGCCGCCGCCGGGGACGCCGCCCTGCTGGTCCTCGGCTCGCGCGGCCTGGGTGGCTTCACGGGGCTGCTCCTCGGCTCGGTGAGCATGGCGGTCGCCGGGCGCGCGGCCGCGCCCGTGGTGGTCGTCCGGCCGACGGACCCCGCCGAGGACCCCGCCGGGGACCCCGCCGAGGAGCGGGCGGTTCCCGAGGTGGTGGTCGGCGTGGACGCCGCCGCGCCCGACGACGCGGTGCTCGACTTCGCCTTCCGCGCGGCCGCCCTGCGCGGCGCCCGGGTCCGCGCCGTCCACGGCTGGGACCTGCCGCCCGCCTTCGCCGTCGTCGGCTTCCTGCCGTCCGGCTCCGAGATGGCCCAGCTCCAGGCGGTGGAGGAGAAGGCCCTGGCCGACGCCCTCGCCGCCCACCGCCGGCGCCACCCGGAGACCGAGGTCGTCGAGGAGGCCCGTCTGGGCGCCGCCCGCACCCTGGTCGAGGACTCCGCCGGCGCCGCCCTGGTCGTGGTCGGCCGCCGGCGCCGCCCCCATGACATCGGCCCCCGCCTGGGCCGCATCGCCCACGCCGTGCTGCACCACGCCCAGGCGCCGGTGGCGGTCGTCCCGCACGACTGACCCCGGGCGGTCCCGCTCACCGGCTCGGGTGCTCCTCGCCCTGCGCCGCGGCCCAGCTCCGCAGCCGGGCCGCGGCCTCCTCCCGGGAGAGCGGGCCGCGTTCGAGGTGCAGGTCCTGCAGATGGCGCGTGGCCGCCCCGATCAGCGGACCCGGCGGCAGACCGAGCAGGTCCATGATCGCCTTGCCGTCCAGGGCCGCCGGGACGTCCGGGAGCCTGCGGCGCCGCTCGGCCTCCGCGGCGGCACGCGCCGTTCGCTCCTGCTCAGCCAGCCACGCGTCGTAGGTCGCCGCCCACCGGGCGGTCCGGCCGGCCGACCGCCAGCCGTCCATGTCCTGCTCCCCGCCGAGCCCGGCCGCCAGGAAGAGGTCGTGGTGGTCCGCCCGCCCGGAGCCGTTCGCCACGACCCCGAGCAGGGCGAGCGCGGCATTGACCGGCCAGTCCTCGCGCGGTCCGGTGAAGTCCCGGGTCCGGGCCGGGCCCCACACCCGCGCGCCGGACCGCCACACGGCAGCGGCCTGGTAGCCGTCTCCGCCGTGGAACTCCGCCTCCACGTGGGCGACCGGCCCGCCCCGGGACCAGGCGCTCAAGGTCCGCTCGAAGGACGGGGGCGGGCCGGCCGGCGCCCCGAGCAGCCCCTCGGCGACGGGCACCAGCCCCAGGCGCTGCCGGAGCGGGGCGACGACCGCCTCCCCGGCCCCGGCGGTCCGGCTCCTGAGCAGGTCGAAACCGCCGATGACGGCGTTGAGTTCGTACGGCGTGCCCGCAGAGTAGCCGCGCGGCCGCCGCACGCCGCTGCGATCCGCCGGGGTCCGCGCGGTCGGGCCGCCCGGCCGTGGCATCCGGGCCGTTGGACCCTGTCCCCGCCGCCCGGCCCGGCGCACTCTCGGGAGTACCGGGACTCGTGTCCGCGCCGGCCGTGGGACCGGCTCCGGAGCGCCGAGGCAAGGAGAGGATCACCATGACCCAGTCAGCCCTCACTCCGGCCGACCTGCGCCTGCTCGCCGCCGCCGGCGGCGCGGCGCCCTCGCTGCACAACAGCCAGCCGTGGCGCTTCCGGCCCACCCCGGACGGGGGCGGTGTCGGCGTGCTGGCCGACCCGGACCGGTCCGTGCCGCTCGCGGACGCCAGTGGGGCCGCCCTGCACATCGCGGCGGGCGCCGCGCTGTTCAACCTCCGGGTCGCCGCCGCCCGGCTCGGCCGTCCGGCCGCCGTCCGGCTGCTGCCGGACCCGGCCGACCCGCGTCTGCTGGCCGTCCTCGACCTCTCCGGCCCCGCCGCAGCGGGCGCCGGCGCCACGGCCGGCGCCACGGCCGACGGGCCGTTCGGCCGGGACCTCTACCCGGCGATCGCCGAGCGCCACTCCAGCCGCCTGCCCTTCACCAACCGGGACGTCCCCGAGGCGGTCGCGGCGGAGCTGATCGCGGCCGCGCACGACGAGGGCGTGGCGCTCACGGTGCTGGAGGAGGCGGGGGTGCGGCGGGTGCTGGAGGTCACCGCCGAGGCCGAGGACCGGATCGCCCACGACCCGGCCCGGCAGGCCGAGACCCGCTCCTGGCTGCGGCCGGACGGCGGCGCCGCCGGCGACGGCCTGCCGTACGCCGCGCTCGGCCCGCAGGACCACGACGCCCGGGTGCCGATGCGCGAGTTCGCCGGGCGCCCGCCGCACCACGAGGGGCCGCCGCAGCCGTCCCAGCGCTTCGAGGCGCTGCCCCAGCTGTGCACGCTGGCGACCGCCGGGGACGGCCCGGCGGACTGGCTGCGCACCGGCCAGGCGCTGGAACGGGTCTGGCTGCTGGCCACCGTGCACGGGCTGCGGCTGACGGTGTGGCATCAGGCGGTCGAGTGGCCGGACCTGCGCTGGCGCCTGCGCGACCCCGCCGAGGGGCCAGGCCACGTCCAACTGGTGCTGCGGGTGGGCTACGGTCCGCCCGGTGCCGCCACCCCGCGCCGGCCGGTGGAGGACGTCCTCGACCCGCCGACGGCGTAGGGACGGCGCTCCGGGCGGGCCCGCCGGGCGGCCGGGGGGGCGGGGGGGGGTGGGGGGG
>NZ_JBHVER010000086.1:0-30406 GCF_042802195.1 Kitasatospora sp. NPDC057500
TCTCACTGCCGGGTACTGCCGGTTGCTCGGCGCCGCCGTAGGGCGCGAGCGGTGTGGTGTGCGCTGCTGTGCGCGCCGGTCCGCGCCCGGCGTACGGGAGTGCTTCGTCCGGCCCTCCGGCCACGGGGCCCCGGGGCTCCGCACTCCGCGCGGTCCCGTCGGCCGCGGGGCCGCGGAGCCGTCAGCGGACTCCGACGCGGGACGCCGCGACCCGTCCGCTGCCGCTGCCGCTGCCGCGCCCGGCCGCCGCGCGCTGCCCGGTCCGGCCGCCCGCGCCCGGCGCGGCCGGACCGGGCTGGGCGGAACGGTTCTGCTGGCCCGGCAGGCCGTTCTGCACGTCCATCACGGCGTGCGCGACCATCCCGCCCAGCGGGTCGTACCGGATCAGGTCGCGCAGCCGGGAGCGCGAGGAACGGCCCTCGTTGCCCGGGTAGAGGTGCTTGCCCAGCCCGACCGAGTGCGCCAGCGCGGCGAGCGCCGCCGTCCGCGGGTCCGGCGGCACGCCGGTGCGGATCGCGGTGTCCAGCCGTTGCTTGATCGCGGCGTTGGTGCAGTCGTCCGACGCCTGGTAGCGCGTCGTCGGCAGCACCCCGCACACCTGGCCGGGCACGGCGGTGACCATGCCGCACCGCTCCAGGTGCGCCAGGTAGGTCTGCCGCAGCCCCAGTCGGGGCCCGCCGATCCAGTGCGCCGCGCGGACCGGGCTGCCGCGTCGTCGCAGCAGTTCCAGCGCGTGGTCGAGTGTGGGGTCGCCCGTCGGCCGTGGCAGCACCACGGCGATCCGGTCGCCCTCCGGAACGATCCGTCCGGCCAGGGACAGCTCGACGAGCTGCGCCCCGGCGAGTCCGAGGTCGAGGGTCTGCGGCTGCGCGGTGGTACCCGTGGCCGGGTCCAAAGCGAGCAGCAAGAGCTCCTCGGGAACAGTTCTGCGGCTCTTGCCCATCCAAGCCTCCCCGCGTGGATGGGAAACAGCGTGACGCCTCTCACACGGGCTTGTCGAGTACGCCTCCGAATCGTGACCTTGCGATCGAGCGGGGGAACCGGCCGTGCCGGGCCCGGCGTCTGACCGTTGAACAGGCCGCGGTGCGGCCGTGCCGCGGCAATAACCGCCGGTCGGGCGGGGTGTGGGCGACCGGATCCGGTCGCCGGTGGCGGAGACTGTACAGGTACACGGGGCGGGGTGCCGGCTTCCCGAAATACGGGTTCGCCGGTGCCCCGCCGGGCGTTGAGGAGGCTGGGTTACGTGGGCGAGTCCCCCGACAGGGTGCTGCGGGACGGCGATCGGGCGCGGGAGCGGGACGGCGAACGGGCCGGTGCCGCCGCGGTGACCGAGGGGACGGCCGCGCCTTCGGCGGTCCCCTCGGCGGTCCCTTCGGCGGAGCCGGTGGCGGGGGAGTCCGGGCAGGACCGGGTGGCCGCCGAGACCGGTGACCCGGGCCCGGACCCGGTCGGCGAGTCGACGGACGCCTCGGACTCGGCGGACCCCGTGGGCCCCGCGGACGAAGCCGGCGCGGACGAAGCCGCCGCGGACGCCGCCGACGAGGGCTCGGGGGACGCCGCCGACGACCCGGTGGCGCGGGCGGTCCGGCCCGGTCCCACCGTGCAGTTGCGCGTCCGGGATGCGGACAACCGGACGACCGCGCTGCGGCTGCCGGCCGAACACGCCACCACCGCCCTGAGGCTGCCCGCCGACGACGCGACCACCGCCCTCCGCCTGCCGGAAGAGGTGCGCGAGCCCGCCGACGCGGCCGGGCCCGGCACGCCGGACCGCCCCGCGGGACCCGACCCTCGTCTCGCCATGCGGACCGCCCCCGCGGACGGCGGCGAAGGCCAGGCAGGCCCCGACGACGCCCCCGCCGTGGAGGGCGAAGCGTCCGCGCGGGCCGAGAAGTTCGAGAAGCGGGAGGACGTCGAACGGACCCGCGTCCTGCGCCTCCCCGCCGCCGCCGCTGCCGCGGGCGCCCCCGACACGGACACCGTCCCGGAGCCGGCCCCCGAGCCGCACCCGGAACCGAAGCCCCTGCCCGAGCCGGAGCCGGTCCCCGGCCCGGAGCCGCTGCCCGTGCCGGCCCCGAAGCCGAAGCCGCAGCCCGGCCCGGCCCCCGAGCCGCTGCCCGCCCCCGACCCGCTGCCGAAGCCCGAGCCGCTGCCGGCCCCGGCGCCCGAGCCGCTGCCCTTCCCGGAATCCACCTCCGAGGCGATGGAGGTGCTGGCCGCGCTCAACGGCCGGCCGGTCTCGCCGCTGCGCCGCGCGCTCAAGCGGATCACCGTCTGGACGCTCTTCCTCGCCGTCGTGCTCGGCGCCGTGGTCACCGCCCAGCTGCTGCGACCGCTGCCGGACGCCAAGGTGCGGATGACCGCCAACGGCGGTTTCGGCTTCGCCGGCGACCCGCTGGACCTGGCCTGGCCGGCCAAGGGGCAGTCGGCCGCCGAGGTGGCCGGCATCGGCAGCCTGGGCAGCTCAGGCCCGGAGACGCCGGTCTCGATCGCCAGCGTCACCAAGGTCATGAACGCCTACCTCATCCTCCAGGCGCACCCGCTGAAGAAGGGCGAGGCCGGCCCGAAGATCACCGTCGACAAGCAGGCCGCCCAGGAGTCCGGCAACGTCGACGAGTCCAGGGTCACCCTGACCGAGGGCCAGCAGATCAGCCAGTACCAGGCGCTGGAGCTGCTGATGCTGCCCTCCGCCAACAACGTCGCCCGGCTGCTGGCCCGCTGGGACGCCGGGTCGGAGGAGGCGTTCGTCAAGAAGATGAACGACGCCGCCGCCAGGCTCGGCATGGCCAACACCGTCTACACCGACCCGGCCGGCTTCAACCCGGAGACCAAGAGCACCGCCAAGGACCAGCTGAAGCTGGCCGGGGAGGTCATGGGGGACGAGATCTTCCGGCAGATCGTCTCCACCCCGGACACCACCTTCAACAACCAGAAGATCTCCAACACCAACACCCTGATCTCCCCGAAGAACGGCATCATCGGCGTCAAGACCGGCTCCAGCACCCCGGCCGGCGGCTGCCTGATGTGGGCCGCGTACAAGGAGATCGCCGGTGTGCGGCGGCTGATCCTCGGTGTCACCCTGGGCCAGCCGGCGACCACCGCCGAGCCGAGCATCCTCAAGGTGGTGCAGAACGTCAGCGCCAAGCAGATCCAGGCCGCGCAGAACGGGATCACCGGGCAGACCCTGGCCAAGCAGGGCGACGTGGTCGGCCGGGTCGAGGACGGCCTCGGCGGCACCGTCCCGGTGGTCGCGGCCCAGGACCTCACGGTGGCCGGCTTCCCCGGCATCACCGGCACCCTGGTGCTGGACCCGCTGAAGGTCGCCCACCAGCTGGCGGCCGGCACCAAGGTCGGCGTGCTGCGCGCCGGCGAGGGCGACAACCGGGTGGAGGTGCCGGTCGTGCTCCAGTCGGACCTGGCCCCGCCGTCCATCGCCGCCCGGCTGACCCGCGCGCTGTGAGCCCCGTCCGCTGAGTCCTGGGGGCGGCCCGCGTTCAGAACCGCGGGCCGCCCCACACCCCGGGCGCGGTGCGCGAGCCCAGCAGCCGGGCGACCGCCTCCTCCTCGGCCGCCACCTTGCCCAGCGCGATCGCCAGGGTCAGGCCGGTGAACACCACGATCAGCCAGGACAGGCCGGTGAACACCACGCCGAACGGACCGAACTGGCCGATGCTGCGGTTCATCGCGCCCGGCAGGTAGACCCGGGAGGCCACCCCGATCCCCGTCACCGCCACACCGCAGAGCACCGCACCGGGCAGCAGGGGCAGCCAGCGCACCCGGGCGCCCAGCAGCAGGTGCTGGGTCCACCACCACATCGCCGTCGCGAGCAGGAAGGTCAGCGGCAGGCCCAGCCAGGCGCCCAGGCCGAAGCCGTCCCTGACCGGGGTCTGGAACACCAGGCAGACCAGCCAGACCAGCAGCCAGACCAGCCAGCGCCAGGCGGCCACCCTGGTCCCCGCTTTGGGCAGCTCCCAGCAGCGCTCGCAGACGCGCTGCATCGCTCGGCTGAGCGCCGTCGCGGAGAGCAGGGTCACCAGCGCGCCGACCACCCCGAAGCCGGTCTCCTGCTCGTGCCCGCTCCCCAGTATCTGCTGCACCGACTGCGCCGCCGGGCCCTCCAGGCCCAGCTCCTTGCGCAGCGAGTGCACCACGCCGTCGCGGACCGCCGCGGGGGTGAAGACCGCCACCACGAAGAGCGCGGGCAGCGCGCTCAGGAAGGCCTGCGCGGCCAGCCGGGTCGCGGAGTCCAGCAGGTTGACCCGGAGCAGCTGCCGCAGCGCCCGGCCCACCAGCGGGACCTGCTCGGGCAGCCCGCGGGCGGAGCCGGCCAGGGCGGCCGACCGGTGCCGCCACCGGGTGGTCCGTCGCCCGTCCCGGTCGTCCCGGTCGTCGTCCGGTGCGTCCCGGCCGCCCCAGTCGTCCCGGCCGTCCTGGTGGTCCCGGCCGTCCGGCTGCTCGCTCACCCGCCGTCCTCCCGACCGTGGTCGCCGGGCTCCATGGTCGCCCGGCCCCCGGCCCGGCGCACCCGGACGACCGGGCCGTCCGCGCGGCGGCTCAGCGCCCGGCGCCGGCCCCGTCCAGCAGCGAGAGCGTCATCCCGCCCAGCGGCGTCACCTGCCGCGGCGTTCCGAACCGGGTCCGCAGCGCGTCCGCCTGGGCGGGCGGCAGCGCGGTCAGCGGGTCGGGGGTGTTGCCCAGCACGACCAGCCAGACGCGGCCGCCCTGGCCGGTGCACTCGGCCGGGCGCGGGCACGGCACCGGGAAGAGGTCCTCGGCCCGGACCGCGTCGGTCTCCTCGAACAGCGGGTACGGCCGCACGCCGGCCGGCAGGTAGTAGGAGACTCCGGGGCCGACCATCGACCAGGCCTGGTTGCCGAGCGGCACGGCCAGCCCGTCCCCCGGCCGGTAGCCGGCCGCGATCAGCCGGGCCACCTCCCGGTACGGCTCCTTGGACTGCGCGTGCGAGCCCGCGTAGCGCACCAGGGACTGCGTCGGCAGGGCCGTCACCCCGGCCACCGCCACCACGCCGACCGAGAGCAGCAGGCCCGCCGCCCGCACCTCCGGAGGGGTCCGGCCGGGCCGGGCCGCCGCGGTGACCGCCGCGTAGCCCGCTCCTATCCCGCAGCCGGCCAGCGCGGCCCAGGCGGGCACCGTGAACAGCAGGTACCGGTCGAGGAAGTAGGAGGTCGGGCCGAACGAGAACCCCCAGACGGCCAGCACCGGCAGCACCGCGAGCAGCAGCAGCCGCAGCGCCGGGCCGCGCCGGCCCGGCAGTGCCAGGGCCATCACCGAGAGCACCAGGAAGACGTGGAACACCCGGGCCGAACCGAACAGCGGTTCGCCGAAGTGCCACAGCTGGTCCAGGGTCGGCCGGCCGAGCCAGCCCAACTGCCGCTCGGACTGCTCCCGGCCCAGCAGCGCCACCGGCAGCACCGCCGCGCCCAGCGCGGCGAGCACCAGCGCGAGCCGGGCGAGCAGCCGCCACCGCGCCGTACCGGTGGCCCGCCACAGGTACGGCGCGACCAGCGCCGCCTGGCCGGCCAGGGCGCTCAGCGAGACCAGGTGCGCCGCGCCCGCCACCGCCATCGCCAGGGCGTACGGCACCCACCGGCGCAGCGTCGGCCGCTCCATCGCGCGCAGCAGGAACCAGGTCGCCGCGGCGACGGCGCAGGTCACCAGGGCGTACGAGCGGGCCTCCTGGGCGTACCGGGAGACCAGCGGCACCATCGCGAACAGCAGTCCGGCGCAGACACCCGCGACCCGGCCGCCGAACAGCCGCTCGGCGGTCAGCGCGGTGAACGCGGCCGCCCCCGCCATCGCCAGGACGGAGGGCAGCCGCAGCGCGATCTCCGAGTCGCCGAACAGCGCGGTCCAGCCGTGCAGCAGGACGTAGTAGGCGCCGTTGCTGGCGTCGACGTGCTGAAGCATCCGAAGGAGGTCGCCGATCGGCCGGGTGGCCGATGCCCAGCTCGCCACCTCGTCCCGCCACAGCGCGGGCGTGCCCAGCCGGTACGCACCCACCACCAGCATGACCAGTGCTGGCGCGAGCCACACCACCGGCCCGGCCGCCTTCCGCGCGAGGCGGACGGGGCCCCGGTCCCACCGGTCACCCGACGCCATCTGCCGCCCCCGTTCTCTCCCCGTGCCGGGGCCCCGGGCCCATCGGTCCGAGGGCTCCGTTCCCCCAGGCTAGCCGCGTCCGCTCAGGTCGGACCGCCCGGCCCTGCCCGGTCTGACCCGCCGTCGGCGCTGCTTGCCCGCTCGGGCACCCCTGCTCGGGGCAGGGTGCCCGAAGCCGTACCGCCCACCGCTCCGCCCCCGATCCGCTAGGCTGTCTGCGGTCGTCCCCGCCTCAGTAGCTCAGGGGATAGAGCACGGCTCTCCTAAAGCCGGTGTCGCAGGTTCGAATCCTGCCTGGGGCACAACGCCGGACACGGCGGATGACGTGAATGCGGGCCCCCTCGGTTGCGATCGAGGGGGCCCGCGGCGTTTTCCCGCGGGGCGGGGTGAGGGGGCGTCAGCGCAGCAGGCCGTCGGGGTGGTCGGTGGCGGGGTCCGGGGTGCGGGCGGCGGGGTCCTTGGGCGGGCGGGGCGGGGAGGCCAGGACCCGTTGGACGCGCGGGCGGGTGCGCCAGTTCACCCGGCGGAAGTCGCGGGCGAGCGCGCCGGGACGGGCGAGTTCGACGAGGACGGTGACGCTGCCGAGGACCATGCCGGCGGCGAGCCAGCCGGCCACCACGTCGCTGGGCCAGTGGACGCCCAGGAAGACCCGGGAAGCGCCGATGCCCAGGACGGTCAGCGCGGCGACCGTGCAGGCGGTGATCCGGCCGGTCCGCCCGGCCCGGGGCCAGAGCAGGCCGACCAGGACGGCGCAGGCGATCGCGGAGGCCATCGCGTGGCCGGAGGGGAGGGCCGGGCCGCCGGCGTGGGCGACGGGGTCGGAGAAGGCGGGGCGCTGTCGGCCGAAGGAGAGCTTCAGCACCCACTGGCCGCCCCAGCCGACCAGGGTCTGGGCGGCGACCCAGCCGCCGAGCGTCCGGGCGCCGATCAGCCAGAGCCAGACGGCCGCCGCGCCGAGCACGGAGCGCATGGTGGCCGGCCCGCCGACGTCGGAGAACAGCTGCACCGAGGCGGTCCACGCGGTGTGATCGGCCGCGAAGCGGTGCAGGTCGTCGACCAGCTCGTGGTCGAACCGGGAGAGCGGTCGCCAGCCGGTCTGCACCAGGGCCGTGAGGACGGCGAACAGCACGGCGCAGCAGACCGCGAGAGCCGCGTGCCGGAGCAGGTGGCGATCACGCGGGGTGATGGAGGGCGAGCTGTTGGTCAGGTGCATGGCTGACACCTTCCCAGCCGCCCGGGGCGATCGTGCGCTGCGGCGATAGCGATTTGGCATCTTTTGTGCGGAGGACCTGCGTGCGCCGGGGTGTGGGCGAGCCCTGCGCGGGAACGCGCTCGGGCCCGGCGGGGTTGTGCGGAAGGGGGGTTTGCGCGGGGGTGCGCCGGGGGTCACGGCGGGTCTCCGGACGGTCACCCAGTGTCCGAATCGGGGGCGGGAGCGGGCAGGATACTGCATCGCCGGAAGAATCTGAGCGACTTGGGAATGTTGTCCGGATTCTGTTCGTTGGATCGTTACGTGTGAGCCCCGCGGGGCCCGCACTTCTTGCCCTCTCCGGGCAGGCAGCCAGACCGCGGCAACACCAGCAAAGGGAGCAAGCATGGCCACCCGTGCCGTCGTTCGCGACAGGGCCGACCGGACTCGCGCGGCCCGCCCGACCAACCTTGAGGCCGACCGTGACCTGGTCGGCATGTACCTCGACGAGATCGCCAGGACGCCCCTGCTCGATGCCGCCGAGGAGGTCGAGCTCTCGCTGCGGATCGAGGCCGG
Organism: Kitasatospora sp. NPDC057500; assembly: GCF_042802195.1. Classification (NCBI taxonomy): domain Bacteria; kingdom Bacillati; phylum Actinomycetota; class Actinomycetes; order Kitasatosporales; family Streptomycetaceae; genus Kitasatospora; species Kitasatospora sp. NPDC057500. The sequence continues at coordinate 7,883 of NZ_JBHVER010000086.1, forward strand.
CGTGTACGCCCAGCACCTGCTGGACGAGGACGGGCTTCCCGAGGGCGTGCGACGCGAGGAGCTGGAGGCGATAGCCGAGGACGCCGAGCGCGCCAAGGACGTCTTCATCCGCTCCAACCTCCGCCTCGTGGTCGCCGTCGCCCGGCGCTACCCGCGCAGCGGCCTGCCGCTGCTCGACCTCATCCAGGAGGGCAACGCCGGCCTGGTCCGGGCGGTGGAGAAGTTCGACTACGCCAAGGGCTTCAAGTTCTCCACCTACGCGACGTGGTGGATCCGCCAGGCGATCACCCGGTCGATCGCCGACCAGTCGCGCACCATCCGGCTGCCCGTCCACCTGGTCGAGGAGCTCGGCCGGATCCGACGGGTGCAGCGGGAGAAGTCGAAGGAGCTGGGCCGGGAGGCCGAGCCCGCCGAGATCGCGGCCGAGCTGGACACCACCGAGGCCCGGATCAAGGACGTGCTGGACTGGGCGCGCGACCCGGTCAGCCTGAACATGTCGGTCGACGACGAGGGCGAGACCCAGTTCGGCGACCTGGTCGAGGACACCGGGGCGACCTCCCCGGAGGACGCCGTGATGGTCATGCTGCGCCGCGAGGAGCTGGACGGCCTGATCGGGCGGCTGGACGACCGCACGGCCTCGATCATCCGGTCGCGCTACGGCATGGAGGACGGCCGCGAGCGCACCCTGACCGAGGTGGGCAAGCAGCACGGCCTGACCCGTGAGCGGATCCGCCAGATCGAGAAGCACGCGCTGGCCGAGCTGAAGAAGATCGCCGACCACGCGGGCTTCGAGGCCGCGTGACGCGGAACCGGGGATGACGGTGGCCGGCGGGCCCGGTGCGGAGCGCTCCGCACCGGGCCCGCCGTCGTGCCGGTCGGCCTTCTAGGCTGGTGGCAGCGGACGGGAACGACGGCGGGGGAGGTCGAGACGGTGGAGGCGAAGGTGGCTGAGGAGAAGACGGCGGTGGAGGCGACGGTGGCCGAGGAGAAGTCGGCGGGCGGGACGGCGGCGGACAGGGCGAAGAGGGCGGCGAAGGCCCGGCTGGTCTTCGGCGACCCGCTGGAGCGGCAGTCCCGGGACGACACCGACACCGGCTGGGGCGACCGCCCCGGGACGGGGGAGAGCGGCGGCCGGGGGCTGGACTGGTACCTGAGCCAGCGCCCGCCGCACCACGGGGACTGACGACCGGGCCCGGCCGGGCCTCAGCCGGCCCGGGTGACCAGGGCGTCGCGGATCTCGGTGAGCAGCAGCACCTCCTTGGCCTCGGCCTCCGCCTGGACCTCGGCCAGCGTCTTGCGCCGGGCGGTGAACCTGGTCATCGGCAGGATCAGGCAGAAGTAGACGACGGCCGCGGTGATCAGGAACTGGAGGGCCGCGCTCAGCACGTTGCCCCAGAGGATGAGGATGCCGGTCGTGACCTCGCCGGTGGCGGACACCTCGCAGGGCCCCTTGAGGCAGGAGCTGTAGGACGCGAGGTCCTTGGCTCCGAACGCGCCGACGATCGGGTTGATCACACCCTTGACGAAGGCGTTGACGATGTTGGTGAAGGCCGCGCCGATGACCACGGCGACCGCCAGCTCGACGACGTTTCCGCGCAGCAGGAATTCCTTGAAGCCTTTCATGCCGCGTGAACGACGGAGTCGTTCGCCGGTCACGGGTGATTTTCGGCCCCCTCCGACGGACAACCCGTTCGGCCCACCGGCGGCGCCGCCCCCGGCACGGGCGGGCCGGTCCAGGACGGGCCGAGGGTGAGCACGGCCGCCGCCGCCAGCAGCAGCACGGCGGGGACCGGGGCGCGGTAGCGCAGCACCCGTCGGAGCCGGCAGTGCGGACCCGACCGGCCGCCGATCGGCGGGAACCCCGGCACCGGCTGCCGGGGCGGGACGCTCGACGCGGGCAGCGGCGGGATCGGCAGCGGCAGCGGACGGGGCGACAGGGCGGGCGAACCGGTGCGCACGGGCACCTCCAGGGGTCGGCTTCGGGTTCCGGTGACCGACACTCTGGGCCGCCCGCGCTCCCGCCGTGAGCCGCTTTTCCCAGCCTGTGGAAAACCCGGGCCTGTGGACGAAGACCATCACTCGGACGAGTGAGCCGAGGCCCCCCGGAGACGGCGAACGGCCCGCCGCACCCGCTCGGAAGCGGGAACGACGGGCCGTTCGGCGGAAAGCTGGTGCCGGTGCCCGGCCGAAGCTCAGCCGGCCGCCGGAGCGGGGCTCGCGGCGGGGGTCGAGGAGCCCGACGAGGACGAGGACGACGAGGAGGCCGACGTCGACGACGAGGAGGACGAACCCCCGCCCACCGAGCTGCTGGAGGAGGAGCGGCTGTCGGTCCGGTAGAAGCCGGAGCCCTTGAAGACCACGCCCACCGCCGAGAAGATCTTGCGGAGCCGACCCTGGCAGTCGGGGCACGTGGTCAGCGGCTCGTCGGTGAACTTCTGCACCGCCTCCAGGCCGTTGCCGCACTCGGTGCACTGGTACTGGTACGTGGGCACTTGTCTTCCTCCTGGCACTCTCGCCTGATGAGTGCTAACGATGGTCAATGATGCGGCATTCCGGTGGATCAGTCCAGCGACTCGAATGTGAGATGAGTCCGGCGTGGTGTCCGATCCGGCCACCGCGCTCAGCCCTCGGCCGCGCCCACCAGCCGGCCCGGGGCACCCCGCTCCGCGGAGCCCGCGGCCGCCGCCGGGCGCTCGCTCCGGGGGACCAGCAGCCCGCGCAGCGCGACCAGCGCGACCAGGCCCAGCCCGGCCCCGGCCACCGGCACCAGGAACCCGACCAACGGCCCGTGCGCGTCGACCAGCCGCCCGGCCGCCGTCGCGCCGGTCGCCAGGCCCAGGCCGATGGCGCCGGTCAGCCAGGTGAAGGCCTCGGTCTTGGCGCCGTCCTCGACCAGCGTCTCGACCAGGGTGTAGCCGCTGATCAGGGTCGGCGCGATGGCCAGGCCGCAGACCAGTCCGGCGGCCGAGAGCGCGACCAGGTTCGGCATCGCCCACAGGGTCGAGCAGCCCAGCACCAGCAGGCCGTAGCTGATGATCATCCGCTGCTGGACGGGGCGCCGCCAGGCGATCATGCCGTACAGCACGCCGGCGACCATCGAGCCGCCCGCGAAGACGCCGTACACGGTGCCGGCCGCGCCGTGCCGCCCCACCGAGTCGGCGAAGGCGTTCACCGAGACCTGGAGGCCGCCGAAGACGGCGCCCACGCCGAGGAAGGTGCCGGCCAGCAGCCGGACGCCGGGCGAGGCGAGCGCGGAGGCCTGCCGGGCGCCGGGCGCGCGCACCACCCGGGCGGGCGCGGTGCGCCGCTGGGCGGCGAAGGCCAGGCCGCCGGCCAGGGTCAGCGCGGCCTCGGCGGCCAGCCCGGCCGAGGGGCTGACCGAGGTGGCGACGGCGGCGGCCAGGATCGGGCCGATCACGAAGGTGAACTCGTCCGTCACGGACTCGAAGGCGAAGGCGGTGCTCATCCTGGCGGCGGAGCCGGCGGACGCGCCCCGGGCGGAGAAGGTGGCGATCCAGCGGGCCCGGACCATGGCGCCGATCTGCGGGACGCTCGCGCCGGCGGGGGCGGCGGCCAGGAAGAGGCTCCAGGACGGCGCGTGCCCGAGCGCGAGCGCGATCAGCGCGCCGACCGAGACGGCGTGCACCACCACGGTGGGGACGAGCACCGGGGCCTGGCCGTACCGGTCGGCGAGCCGCCCGGTCTGCGGGCCGACCAGCGCCTGGGCGACGGCGGCCACCGCCGCGACGGTGCTGGCGGTGCCGTAGGAGCCGTGGGTGTCCTTGACGAGCAGCAGGATGCCCATGCCGAGCATCGCGTAGGGCAGCCGCGCGACGAACGCGGGGGCCAGGAACGTCCAGGCGCCGGGCGTGCGCAGCAGCGTCCCGTAGCCGACGCGGGCGGGCGCGGCGGCGGGCGCGGCGGTTTCCTCGGGCGCGGTGGTGCTACGGGCGTCCTGGACGCTCTCGACCGTTCGGCGGGCCGTCACGGTCGGTCCTTCCTGCTGCCTGGTAGCGCGGCAGGGCATGGGGTGGCCCCGACGGCGCCGAGAGTCGTCCTCTCGCGCGTCGACCGGGGTAGATACCGGGCCGGTCCGGCGGTGGGCCGGGGCCGGACCGCGGCCGCCGAGCGGTCGCGCCAACTCTGCATCAGGCAGATGCTGGGGTTGGTGTGTCAGCGATGAAAGCATTTACGCGCGTAGAAGACGCGCTCACCCCGACCCTACAGGACCGGTCCGAACGTGTCCCGTGACGCCGGGGTGAACATCGGGTGCGGCCCTCAGCCGTCGCGCCCGTTCAGCCAGTCGGCCAGCTTGCCGCCCTTGTCCACGGCCCGCAGCCGCCGCTCGGCCGCCTCGCCGACCTCGTCCGTGGTCACCACCAGCAGCTCGTCCCCGCCGCGCAGCACGGTGGTCCTGTCCGGGACGAAGCTGCTCCCCTCGCGCACCACCAGGGTCACCGCCGCACCGGTCGGCAGCCGCAGCTCGCCGACCTCGACGCCGGACATCCGCGAACCCGGCGCCAGCGCGACCGACAGCAGGTGCCCGTGCAGCTTCTCCAGCGGCGCGGACTCGATGTCGAGGTCCTGGCCCATCGAGCCCTCGCCGATCCGCAGCGCCTTGGCGACCCAGGGCAGGGTCGGGCCCTGGAGCAGGGTGAAGACCACGACCAGGATGAAGACGATGTTGAAGACCTCCTGCGCCAGCGGCGCGCCGGAGACCAGCGGGATGGTGGCCAGCACGATGGGCACCGCGCCGCGCAGTCCGGCCCAGCTGAGCAGCGCCTGCTCGCGGGCCGGCAGCTTGAACGGCGTGAGGGTCAGCACCACCGAGAGCGGCCGGGCGAGGAAGACCAGCACCGCGCCGATCACCAGGGCGGGCACCACGGCGGAGCCCATCGACTCGGGGGTGCAGAGCAGGCCGAGCAGCACGAACATGCCGATCTGCCCGATCCAGGCGAGCCCGTCGGCGAAGCCGCGCACGGCCGGACCGTGCGGCAGCTTGGCGTTGCCGAGGACCACCGCGCTGACGTAGACGGCGAGGAAGCCGGAGCCGTGCAGCAGCGCGCCGCCGGCGTAGGCGAGCACGGTGAGCGCCATCACGGCGATCGGGTAGAGGCCGGAGGACGGCAGCGCGACGTGCTTGACGCCGTACGCGCCCAGCTTGCCGACCACGAGGCCGATGGCCAGTCCGACCGCCAGCTCGGCGACGATGGTGCCGAGCAGGACGTACCAGGAGTCGTGCGCGCCGACGGTGGCGAAGGCGACGACCAGGATGACCACGGGCGCGTCGTTGAAGCCGGACTCGGCCTCCAGCAGGCCGGTCAGCCGGCGCGGCAGCGGCACCGTCCGCAGGACCGAGAAGACGGCCGCGGCGTCGGTTGAGGAGACGATCGCGCCGAGCAGCAGCGAGGTCCGCCAGTCCAGGCCGACCAGCCAGTGCGCGCCGGCCGCGGTGACGGCGACGCTGATCCCGACGCCGACGGTGGCCAGCACCGTGGCGGCCGGCATCACCGGTCTCGCCTCGCGCCAGTTGGTCTTGAGGCCGCCCTCGGCCAGGATCACCACCAGCGCCGCGTAGCCGAGCACCTGGGTGAGTTCGGCGTTGTTGAACGAGATGCCCAGGCCGTTCTGGCCGAGCGCCACGCCGATGCCGAGGTAGATCAGCAGACTCGGCAGGCCCGATTTCGTGGACACCCGCACGGCGACCACCGCGACCAGCAGGATCACGGAGAACTCGAGGAGCAGCTGGTTCAGGTGGTCGACATTCACGCAGGGGCACCTCGGGCGTGGCAGCGGGCGGACGGGGTACCGACAGGGGTGGCGCGGGGAAGCACCGATTGCTCCCCTTGCGGATCGTTACTCAGTCTAACATTTTGCCATATCTTTAAGTTTGCTCGTCACCGGCTCCGCCACCTCCCGTTCCGGCCTCCTCCGATCCCACCGTGAGCGTCCCCCGTGCACGGCCGCCAGTCGGGGCGGCCTAATGTGGTGCTCTGTCACGGCTACGTGCTCTTGACATGTCCGCCCGCCCCCCAGTGAGGACCGCAAGGACCCAGATGCCCCGCTCCAAGAAGTTCCGGCGCGCCCGTCTGATCGTGATCGTGCTGGTCGTGCTGATGGTGGCCGGCGCCGGCTACGGCGGTTACCGGGGGGTGGCCGCGGTCCGTGCGTCCTTCCCGGAGGTCGACGGCACCGTCAAGATGGCGGGCCTGAGCGCGCCGGTCGACGTCAAGCGCGACGCCAACGGCATCCCGCAGCTCTACGCCGACACCTCCGAGGACCTCTTCCGCGCCCAGGGCTACGTCCAGGCGCAGGACCGCTTCTGGGAGATGGACGTCCGCCGGCACATCACCGCGGGCCGGCTCTCCGAGATGTTCGGCGACAGCCAGGTCGAGACGGACGCCATGATCCGCACCATGGGCTGGCGCCAGGTCGCGCAGAAGGAGTTCGACACCGTCCTGAGCGCCGACACCAAGAAGAACCTCCAGGCGTACGCGGACGGCGTCAACGCCTGGCTGGCCGAGCACCCGGGCGGCTCCTCCGCCTCGCTGGAGTACGGCCTGCTCGGTGTCGTCAACGGTGACTACGAGCCCGAGCAGTGGACCCCGGTCGACTCGGTGTCCTGGCTCAAGGCGATGGCCTGGGACCTCTCCGGGAACCTCCAGGAGGAGATCGACCGCTCGCTGCTCGCCCAGGACTTCAGCCCGGAGAAGATCGACGAGCTGTACCCGGACTACCCGTTCGCCCGCAACGGCACGATCGTGAAGACCGGCACCGTCAACGGCACCGCCTACAAGCCGGCCGACGGCTCCGCCCCGGCGGGCGGCACCGGCACGACCGGCACCGGCACGATCGGCACCGGCACCGCCCAGGGCAGTGCCGCCACCAAGGCGGTGCTCAAGGACGTCACCGACCGGATCGACGCGCTGCCCGAGCTGCTCGGCCGCAACGGCCAGGGCATCGGCTCCAACTCCTGGGTGGTCGCCGGCAGCCACACCACCACCGGCAAGCCGCTGCTGGCCAACGACCCGCACCTCGGCCCCGGCCTGCCCTCGGTCTGGTACCAGATGGGCCTGCACTGCCGCACCGTCTCGCCGACCTGCCAGTACGACGTCTCCGGCTTCACCTTCGCCGGCATGCCCGGGGTGGTCATCGGCCACAACAAGGACATCGCCTGGGGCCTCACCAACCTCGGCGCCGACGTCACCGACCTCTTCCTGGAGAAGGTGACCGGCCCGGAGACCTACCTGGTGGACGGCAAGGAGGAGCGGTTCGAGCTCCGCAAGGAGACCATCAAGGTCGCCGACGGCGAGGACCGCACCATCACCGTGCGCACCACGACGACCGGCGCCCCGCTGATCTCCGACCCCAGCACCGAGCAGCAGAACGTCGGCAAGTACGCGCCCAACGGCACCTCCGCCCCGGACCGCGGCACCGGCGGCTACGGTGTGGCCCTCCAGTGGACCGCGCTGATCCCGGGCAAGACCATGGACGCGGTCTTCGCGCTCGACCGCGCCAAGGGCTGGGACGACTTCCGGAAGGCCGCCGCGGACTTCGCCGTCCCGGCCCAGAACCTCATCTACGCCGACGCCAAGAACATCGGCTACCAGGCCCCCGGCTACATCCCGGTGCGCGGCGAGGGCAAGGGCCGCTACCCGGCGCCGGGCTGGGACTCCGCCTACCAGTGGGAGAAGGACCCGGTCCCGTTCAGCGCCCTGCCGTGGAGCCTCAACCCCGCCGGCGGCTACATCGTCACCGCCAACCAGGCCGTGGTCGGCCCCTCGTACAAGTACGAGCTGACCAGCGACTGGGAGTACGGCACCCGGGCCAAGGAGATCACCGACCAGATCGAGGCCCGGCTGAAGAACAACGGCAAGATCTCGCCGGACGACATGCAGGAGATGCAGCTCGACAACACCAGCATCCTGGCCAAGACGCTGGTCCCGATGCTGCTCAAGGTCGAGATCGACGACCCCTACGTGCGCGAGGCCCAGGACCTGCTGAAGGACTGGAACTACCACCAGGACGCCGACTCGGCCGCCGCCGCCTACTACAACGGCGTCTGGCGCCAGCTGCTCACCCTCGCCTTCGGCCAGAAGTTCCCGGCCGACCTGCGGGCCGAGGGCAACTGCCTGCTGGTGCGCCAGCAGGCCGACCCGACCAAGCCGGACAGCAAGTCGAACATCGTCACCGAGTGCGGCACCCGCGACCCGGGCCGCGCCCAGCCGGACGGCGGCGACCGCTGGACCGAGGTGGTCCGCCAGCAGCTGGAGAAGCCCGACAGCTCCTGGTGGACGTACATCGACTCCCAGCACAAGGAGCAGAAGGGCCTGGACAACCTGCTGCGCGAGGCGATGACCAACGCCCGCCAGGAGCTCACCTCGCTGCTCACCAAGGACATCACCACCTGGAGCTGGGGCCGGCTGCACAAGCTGGAGCTGCGTGAGCGCACCCTCGGCTCGGACGACTCCTCGATCGCCTCGGGCGCCGTCCGCAAGCTGCTCAACCGCGGCCCGTACCGCCTCTCCGGCGGCTCGGCGGCGGTCGACGCGGCGGGCTGGAACGCGGCCGCCGGGTACCAGGTCGACTGGATCCCGTCGATGCGCATGGTGATCGACCTGAACGACCTCGACGCCTCCCGCTGGGTCAACGTCGGCGGCGCCTCGGGGCACGCGTTCCACGAGAACTACAACGACCAGACCGACGTCTGGCTCAAGGGCGAACTGCTCACCTGGGCCTACTCGCCGGACGCGGTCGAGAAGGCGACCAAGCACAAGCTGACGCTGACCAACGGCTGACGCCGCCGGTCCCGACGGCCCCGCTCCCCGGCATCCCGGGGCGCGGGGCCGTCGGCGTCCGCCCCCTCACCCCAGCCGGAGGGTGCCCGAGGGGGTCAGCGCGAGGTCCACCGGCCGGTCGTGCGGCTCGGCCGGCACCCGGTCCAGCAACTCGTGCTCGTACAGCAGCACCGCCAGCACCGGCCGCGCCCCGGCCCGCTCCAGCCGGGCCAGCACCCGGTCGTACGAACCGCCGCCGCGCCCCAGCCGCAGCCCCCGGCGGTCCACCGCGAGGCCCGGCAGCAGCACCAGGCCCGCCTCGGTCACCGCCTGCGGCCCGAGCCGCCCGCCGACCGGCTCCAGCAGCCCGCGACCGGCCGGAGCCAGCGCCCCGGGCCCGGCGTACGGCGCCCAGTCCAGGTCGTTGTCCGCCATCAGCACCGGCAGCAGCACCCGCACCCCGCGCGCCCGCAGCGCGTCCAGCAGCGGCCGGGTGCCCGGCTCGGCGCCCACCGAGACGTACGCCGCCACCGTGGCCGCCGCGGCCGCCAGCTCGCCGGCGTGCCCGGCCAGCGCCTCGGCGGCCCGCTCCCGGGCCTCGGGCGGCAGCGCCCGCCGTTCGGACAGCAGCCGTGTCCTCAGCTCGCTCTTCTCGTTGTGCATGGGATGGTCCACCGCTCCTCCACCGCTCGACCTCGACCGTTCCGACCACGACCGCTCTGGATGCCCGAACCGCGCGACCGGGACGCCCAGAGCCTGACACGCGGAAGGCACCCCCCGATGTCCACCCCGCTGCTGGTCCAGGCCCTGGCCGTGCTGGGCGCCCCCGCGCTGGCCGGCGCCGCCGTCCTCGGCCGTCGGCTGCGGCGCGGCTCGGCCCGTGCGGCGCGGCGCGAGGCCGCCCTGCGCGAGCGCGTCGCCGAGCTGGAGTCCCGCTGCGCCGAGCTGGAGCGCACCGCCTCCTGCGACCCGGTCACCGGCGTCTGGAACTACCGGCACCTCCAGCTCACCCTGGACCGGGAGATCGACCGGGCCCGCCGGGCCGAGCGGCACGAGCCGCAGGACGGGCCGCGCCCGCTGGCCGTCCTGCTGCTGGAGATCAGCGGGTTCGACGCGGTGGTCGCCGAGCACGGCCGGGCCCGGGCCGGGACGGTGCTGCGCGACCTCGCCCAGCGGCTCGGCATGGAGATCCGCCGCTCCGACACCCTGGGCCGCTACAGCGGCGAGGAGTTCCTGGTGGTGCTGCCGGACACCGGCGCCGAGGGCGCGGCGCAGGTCGCCGACCGGCTGGTCTGGTCGGTCCGCCGCCACCTGCTGCTGGACTGGTCCTCCGGGGACCGGGAGGGTCGCCGCCCGCACGGCAACGGCCTGACCGCCGCAGCCGGCCTGGCCGTGCTGCCCGAGGACGGCGCCCACGCCGCGGTGCTGCTGCGGGCCGCCGACCGGGCGCTCGCGGCGGCCCGCGCGGCCGGCGGCGACTGCTGGCGTCCGGCGGCTCCCCGGGCCGTTCCCGCGGATCTTCCGGCGGACCTGTCGGCGGACCTGCCGGGGGGCGCTCAAGGGGACGATTCCACGGTGCCGGGGGGAGTCTTCGCAGCCGAACATGACCGTTCGGAAAAGGCGGGTAGTCTGTCGCCCTGTGTCGGAGGGGACCCCCTCGCCCCACCCGCCACGTCCCCTCTGCCTGCCATCGCGGCCGGGTCCGGCGAGGTGCTGCCGAAGCATCGGTCAACTGCTCCCGGTCAGGCGAAATACGTGCCTTAGTAAGGTAAACGCATGACGACGACGAACTCCCGTACCCCGGTCACCAAGGCAGTGGTCCCCGCGGCCGGTCTGGGTACCCGATTCCTGCCGGCCACCAAGGCCACTCCGAAGGAGATGCTGCCCGTCGTCGACAAGCCGGCGATCCAGTACGTCGTCGAGGAGGCCGCCTCCGCCGGGCTGTCCGACATACTGATGGTCACCGGCCGCAACAAGCGCGCTCTGGAGGACCACTTCGACCGCGCCTACGAGCTGGAGGAGCTGCTCGCCCGCAAGGGCGACCAGGACCGGCTGCGCCGGGTCCGCGAGTCCGTCGAGCTCGCCAACATGCACTACGTCCGCCAGGGCGACCCGAAGGGCCTCGGCCACGCCGTCTCGGTCGCCGAGCAGCACGTCGCCGGCCAGCCCTTCGCCGTCCTCCTCGGTGACGACCTGATCGACCCGCGCGACCCGCTGCTCTCCCGCATGATCGAGGTCCAGCAGGAGCTCGGCGGCTCGGTCGTCGCGCTGATGGAGGTCGACCCCTCCCAGATCCACCTGTACGGCTGCGCCGCCGTCAAGCCGAACGGCTTCGGCGAGGACGTCTTCCAGGTCACCGACCTGGTCGAGAAGCCGGACACCGCCGACGCGCCGTCGAACTACGCGGTCATCGGCCGCTACGTGCTCGACCCGTCCGTCTTCGACGTGCTGCGCGAGACCGAGCCGGGCCGCGGCGGCGAGATCCAGCTCACCGACGCCCTGCGCGAGCTGACCAACCGCCCGGCCGACACCGGCGGCCAGGTCCACGGCGTGCTCTTCAAGGGCCGCCGCTACGACACCGGCGACCGCGCGGACTACCTGCGGGCCATCGTCCGGCTGGCCTCCGAGCGCGAGGACCTCGGCCCGGACTTCCGCAGCTGGCTGCGCGAGTTCGTCACCGCCGAGCTGCAGGACTGACACACCGACAGAGAGCGAGCGCGCCGATGACCGGGTCCACGGAGAGCAGTACCACCCCCGCAGCCTGCTGCGACGACTCCGCGGACCCGGCCGCCCGCTCCGCCGCCCGTCCGGACGGTCCGTGGACCGTGGACGAGCACCTCGCCGACGTCCTGGCCGCCGTCGGGCCGCTGCCCGCGATCGAGCTCCAGCTGCTCGACGCCCAGGGCTGCCGACTGGCCGAGGACGTCCTCGCCGACGGTGACCTGCCGCCCTTCGACAACAGCTCGATGGACGGCTACGCGCTGCGAACGGCCGACACCGTCGGCGCCGGCGCCGCCTACCCCTCGGTGCTCGCGGTGGTCGGCGACATCGCCGCCGGCGCCGGCGACCTGCCCGTGGTGGGCCCCGGCCAGGCCGCCCGGATCATGACCGGCGCTCCCGTCCCGCCCGGCGCCCAGGCCGTCGCCCCGGTCGAGTGGACCGACGGCGGCACCGGCACCGGCCGCCCCGCCGACGCGATGACCGCCGCGGCCGGGGGCGAGGAGGTCCGGGTGCTGCGCCCGGTCGCCGAGGGCGCCCACATCCGCCGCCGCGGCAGCGACGTCGCCGCCGGCACCCGGGTGCTGGCCGCCGGCACCCGGCTCGGCCCCGCCCAGCTCGGCCTGCTCGCCGCGACCGGCCGGGCCACCGTCACCGTCCGCCCGCGCCCGCGGGTCGTGGTGCTCTCCACCGGCAGCGAGCTGGTCCAGCCCGGCGAGCCGGTGGGCCCCGGGCAGATCACCGACTCCAACAGCTTCACCCTCACCGCCGCGGCCCTGGACGCCGGCGCGATCGCCTACCGGGTCGGCGGGGTCCCCGACGACGCGGCCCGGCTGCGCGCCGTGCTGGAGGACCAGCTCGGCCGGGCCGACCTGATCGTCACCAGCGGCGGCGTCAGCGTCGGCGCGTACGACGTGGTCAAGGAGGTCTTCGCCGAGTACGGCGGGGTCGACTTCCGGCGGCTGCGGATGCAGCCCGGGAAGCCGCAGGGCTTCGGCCGGATCGGCCCCGGGGCGGGCGTACCGCTGATGGCCCTGCCCGGCAACCCGGTGAGCGCGTACATCTCCTTCGAGCTGTTCGTCCGCCCGGTGATCCGCGCGATGCTCGGCGCCGAGGACGTCCACCGCCCGGTGGTCCGGGCGCACTGCCCGGTGGTGCTGCGCTCGCCCGCCGGGCGCCGGCAGTTCCTGCGCGGCCGGTACTCGGAGCGGGACGGCCTGGTCGAGCCGGTCGGCGGCGCGGGCTCGCACCTGGTCGGCGCGCTGGCCCGGGCGGACTGTCTGATCACCGTGCCCGAGGACGTCACCGAGCTGCCCGCGGGCAGCGAGGTCGACGTGGTGCTGCTCGGCGGCTGAGTACCGGGGCACCCGGGTGAACTCCCGTCCGGGACGGGCCGTCTCACCGACGCGGCCCGTCCCACGCCCGGCCGGACCGGGGGGTACGGTAGCGCGGTACTCGACCTGAGCGCCCCTGGAGCCACCGTGACCACCTCACCCCCCGGCGACCGCCTCACCCACGTCGACGAGCAGGGCGCGGCCCGGATGGTCGACGTCTCCGAGAAGGCCGTGACCGCCCGGACCGCCGTCGCGGCCGGCCGGGTCAGGGTCTCCCCGCGCGTGGTCGAGCTGCTGCGCGGCGAGGGCCTGCCCAAGGGCGACGCGCTGGCGGTGGCCCGGATCGCCGGGATCATGGGCGCCAAGAAGACCCCCGAGCTGATCCCGCTCTGCCACCCGATCGCGGTCTCCGGCGTCGAGGTCGAGCTGACCGTCGCCGACGACGCGGTGGAGATCACCGCCACCGTGCGGACCACCGACCGGACCGGCGTCGAGATGGAGGCGCTGACCGCCGTCGCGGTGGCCGCGCTGACCGTGATCGACATGGTCAAGGCGGTCGACAAGGGCGCCGCCGTCGAGTCCGTCCGGGTGCTCGCCAAGACCGGCGGCAAGAGCGGCGACTGGACCGCCCCGGAGGCCGCCGCTCCCGAGGTCACTGCTCCCGAGGCCACTGCTCCCGGGGCCTCCGCATGAGGGCGCTGGCGGTCACCATCTCCAACCGCGCCTCGGCCGGGGTCTACGCCGACAAGGGCGGCCCGCTGCTGGTGGAGGGTCTGCGCGCGATGGGCTTCACGGCCGACGGCCCCCGGGTCGTCCCGGACGGCGAGCCGGTCGAGGCGGTGCTGCGCGAGGCCGTGGCGGCCGGCTACGACGTGGTGCTGACCACCGGCGGGACCGGTGTCTCGCCGACCGACCTCACCCCCGAGATGACCGCCCGGGTGCTGGAGCGGGAGGTCCCCGGCATCCCCGAGGCGATCCGCGCGCACGGCCGGGAGAAGGTCCCGACCGCCGCGCTCTCCCGCGGGCTGGCCGGGGTCGCCGGACGTACCCTGGTCGTCAACCTGCCGGGCTCGACCGGCGGCGTCCGGGACGGTCTGGCCGTACTGGCCCCGCTGCTCGCCCACGCCGTCGACCAGCTCGGCGGTGGGGACCACCCCCGGCCCGACGCACCAGCTTCCGGGAGCGCGCACTGAACGCCGGCTGGCCGGTAGAACTCCACGAGGGGGACGTCGTGCTGCGCCCGATCCGGGCCCGCGACCAGCGCGAGTGGCAGGAGGTCAGCCGCCGCAACCGGGACTGGCTGCGGCGCTGGGAGGCCACCGTGCCGCCCGGCCCGGCCGGCCTGGCGGCGGGCCCGCGCCCGACCTACCGGCAGATGGTGCGCTACCTGCGCGGCGAGGCCTCGGCCGGCCGGATGCTGCCCTTCGTGGTGCTCTACCGGGGCCGGCTGGTCGGGCAGTTGACCGTCGGCGGGATCACCTGGGGCTCGATGTGCTCGGCCAACGTCGGCTACTGGATCGACGAGGGGGTGGCCGGCCGGGGCATCATGCCGACCGCGGTGGCGCTCTCGGTGGACCACTGTTTCGCAACCCTCGGGCTGCACCGGATCGAGGTGTGCATCCGGCCGGAGAACGGTCCGAGCCGGCGGGTGGTGGAAAAGCTCGGCTTCCGCTCGGAGGGAATGCGGCCGCGCTATCTGCACATCGACGGCGACTGGCGGGACCACCTGGTGTTCGCGCTCACCGCCGAGGAGGTTCCCGAGGGGATGCTGGAGCGCTGGCGTTCACTCAGCTCGGGGCGCCGTCCGAGGAATTGAATACATGTTCGAATAAAATATCGATATGGCATCGGCCCGGCGACGGAGGGGCACAAATACCGGCAAAATAGTCGGAGAATCAGCTTGATCACACGACACGCCGCGCCAAATTGCTACCGGCCGTTCCTCCACGCCCGTACGGTGTGAATCGTGAGCAGTAGCGGCCTTATCTACGCCGTCATCGTAGGGGCCTGGGCCGCCTATCTGGTGCCGATGTGGCTCCGCAGGCAGGACGAGCTCAACGAGGCGCGCCCGACGGAACGCTTCAGCACCGCCATCCGCCTGCTGGCCGGGCGTTCGGCGCTGGAGCGGCGGGCGTCCCGGGCCCTGGGCGACGAACCGCGTGACGACGAGCAGAGCGAGGACGGCCCCCCCGAGCGGGACGCGGCCGCCTCGGACGACCCCGCGGCCGTCCCCGGCGGCCCGGTCGACGAACCGGTGCCCCCCCGCCCCGCGGTCCGGGCCGAGGTGCGGCCCGGGCCCGCCGGCGGCGGGGCCGAGCGCCGGGCGCGGCTGCTGGCCCGCCGGCGCCGGATGGTCACCGTCCTCTTCCTGGCCTTCGCGCTGGGCGCGGTGGTCGCGGCGGTGGCCGGACTGGCCTTCCTCTGGGTGCCCGCGCTCCCGGCCGTCCTGCTCACCCTCTACATCGGCCACCTGCGCCGGCTGGAGCGCCAGCGGTACGCGGTGAAGCTGGACCGGGCCCGCGCGGCCCAGGCCGCCGAGCGGCTGCGCAAGCGCGAGCAGCAGCGCGCCGAGGCCGCCCGGGAGGAGGCCGCCGCCGACGCCGGGCCCGCCCCGGTGCCCGCCGAGCCGGCGGCCGGGGCGCCCGCCGGGCGCGGACGCCCGCACCTGCGGCTCGCCACCGAGGCCGACGCGGCCCGGGCCGCCTCCGAGAGCGCCGCCGCCGTCTCGGCCTCGGCGGTGGCGGAGGCCACCGAGCACGAGGAGTGGGTCGACGGCATGCGGGAGCGCGGCGCGGCCGGCCCGGACTCCTGGGAGCCGGTGCCCGTCCCGCTGCCGACCTACGTGACGGCCCCGGTGGCCCCCCGGGTCAACCGCGGGCTCGACCTCTCGGCCCCCGGCACCTGGACCGCCGGGCGCCCGGCCGAGTCCCGCAAGACCCCGCTGTTCGACCAGTACGCCGAGCCGCCCGCTCCGGAACCCCGGCCGCGCGCCGCCAACGAATAGCTTCGAGGCCCCCTCCCCGGGGGCCTCTTCGCTTCCCGGGACCGCCTCCGTGGCTCCCACCAGGAGGGTGGTCACGGACCCCCTCCGAAAGGTGCTAGAGTTTCTTCTCGTTGGGGCTGTGGCGCAGTCCGGTAGCGCACCTCGTTCGCATCGAGGGGGTCAGGGGTTCGAATCCCCTCAGCTCCACCCAACGACTGTTTACGAGTCTGACTCGTAGGTGGTCACGAAATCCCGCTCAGCCGAACAGGCTGGGCGGGATTTCTGCTTTGGGTGGGCTTGTTCGAGGTGGCGTGCGATGGCGGTGGCGCTTCGTGACGTAGATCACGGGGTCGCTCGGGCCGCTTCGGAGGTGGCCAGGTTGAGGCGGGCGTGCGAAAACTGCCGCCGGGCGGCAGGCCAACGGCTATGTGATGCAGGTCCCTTCGGGCCTTCTGTGGGCTGTTCGTCAGTCGGGTGGTGGGGGAAGGCCGTTGAAGTCGGCCGGGGCGGGCGTGAGGCCGTCGTAGTCCTCGATGGCGTTCGTTGCAGTGAGCTCCGGGCTGGTGGTGCGGAGCCAGTCCTGGATGGTCCGCAGGTTGATCATGAGGATCATCAGGGCGAGCAGGATCGTCTGGGCGACGCGTCCGTGAGCGAGGCGTTTCTTCGGGTCGGCGATGTTGATGTGATGGCCCTTGGCGCGGCCGTTGACGGCCTCGTTGTGGGCCCTCATGGGCTTGTAGACGTCGCGCCATGCCGGGCCGAGGTAGGGGCGGTCCTGCCGGAGCTTGTCGAGCTTGCCGAGGTCGCCGGGACGGACCGTGATCGTCGGCTTGCGGCAGATCCTCGGCAGGTCCTTGGTCGGGGGCGGCTGCAGGCGCTCGGCAGGGGCGATCTGGATGCTGGGTTTCGCGGCGAGGTGGGCCGCGGTGGAACGGGCGCTGGTGAGGTCGACCACCGTGGGCGGTCCGGCCTGGGGCCGGTGCGCGCGGTTGAAGCGGGGGCAGGTCACGGAGGGGGATGGGCCGGCGGCAGGGCACTGGAGGCGGACCGTCCCGTGCCGGTCGGGACCCTGCTTGCGTTTGAGGAAGTAGGGCTCCCGGGCTGCCAGTCGCTGCCGCAGTGTCTCGTCGGGATCGCGGACCGTCTTGTCGTCGATCCCGGTCGTGGCGTTGGCGAGGTTCTCGGGCATGAGCGGGCAGGTGAGGGTGCCGTCGACGAGGGCGGCGCCGAGGTGGCTGCCCTGGATGCCGCGCTGGTCCTGTTTGTAGTCGAGGGCGAGCTGGTAGCCGAGTCGGCGGACGTGCAGCTGGAAGTGCTCGGTGGTCTGGTCGGTGTATGCGCGGTCGGCGGCGAGCAGACCGACGGGCAGACCGAGCGGAACGAGGGCCTGGAGCGTGTGGACGGCGTTGGGCCCGACGCGCTTGCCGGGGCTGTCGAGGACGGCGCCCAGGATGAGCTGAGGGTGCCTGCTCACCCGGGTTCCGGCTGCCGGATGGTTCGCGGGGTGGCGGCGGCTGACCGCAGCCAGGAGGGTTGCGCTGTGCCCGAAGACGCCCTCGGTGCTGCCTCCGCTGAAGTGCCAGCCTGCCGTGATCTCCACGGATGCCAGGCCGCGGCGGTCGCTCTGGGGGTGGTGCCAGGCGGGGAAGGCCGTGGTGTCGGCGCCCACGTCGCCCTGCCAGCCTTTGAAGAGACCGCGCCGGTGGGCCAGGCGGACGGTGACCAGGACCAGACGGTTGCTGATCTGTTGCAGGAGGTCACGGCGGCGCACATGCTCGGCGTCGTCGCCTTCCCAAGCGGCGGCGTGCACGGTCGCGTCGGCGAGGGGGAGTCGGCGGCGGCGGTCCGTGCGGGCCGGATCCAGTGCGGTGGTCAGGCGGTCGAACGACCGGTAGACGCGCTGGCAGAACGCGTTGCGCGCCCATGGGTCGTCGGGCTCGATCTCCGGGACGTTGAGCCAGGCCCGCGCGGTGGGGCTGAGCTGGTCGAGCAGGACCCGGCAGGCGTCGGCCAGGTTCGCGCTCGCGTGGTAGTGCAGCGCCAGCAGCACGCCCACCAGCACGGTGCGGACAGGCAGTCCGCCGGGGCCGGGACGGCCTGCCAGTTCCGCGTCGATCAGATCGAGCGCGCCGCAGCGGCGGAGCAGGAAGTCAACCTGACCGACCTTGGAATCCGGGATCTCCGCAGGCGCGTCGGTGACCGGCCGTGGCCGACGCCGCCGGGCCTTCTCCGCATCCCGCCACGTGCGGGGAAAGGTCACGCCGTCCTGCCGCGCAGGAGCCGGGCCGCGGTGGCGTCGTCGAGCGGCGGGACGAAATGCTGGAAGCGGGCAAGCGAGGCGGCGGAGGCGAGCCCTGCGGCCTTGGCGATCAGATCGTGGTCGATGCGCTCGCGCATCAGCTCCACGATCCAGCCAGCCCGCAACCGGCCGACCGACAGCGGCGGCAGGCCGTCGGTGGGCTGGTGCAGGTGAGACCAGGAGCCGATGAGGTTCTTCGCATAGGGCCTCGTGCGCCGCGGCCGGAACAGGTAGCGGCCGCCGGCCTCCTCGGCGAGGTCGGCCAGGACCTCCTCCCACTGAGCGCGGGCGGCCACCGGCGAGCGCTCGATGCCCGTGTGGACCAGTGGATGCCCGCGGCCGGGCCGCCGAAGATCCAGACCCCTGGTGGCGGCCACCTCCCTGGGCATCAGCCCGAAGCCGGCGCCGAGCCCCAGCAGGGCGAGCGCGTCAGTTCGCTGCTGGCCGCGCAGGCGCGAGGCCCAGTCGCGAAGCCCGGCCAACTCGTCGCTGCTGTAGGGCTCGTGCGGATTGGCGGGTGCGTGCAGCTTGGGCGGGACGGGCTCGCCCCGGTCCGTCCAGGCCAGTGCGTCCCGCACGCGCCGCAGCCAGGCGCGGTAGGTCTGCACCGAGGTCGGTGCGAGGACAGCCGCCCGGGACAGCACGAACGCGTCGATGACCTCGCCCCGCAGCCAGGTGTCCGGATCCCGCGGCAGCCCGCTCTCCTCGGCCCACAACGCCAGGCCGGCCGTGGCATGCAGCAGCCGCTCGACGTCGTAGGGCACGGCCGTGGCCGTCGCCGTGACGACGGACCGCACGAACGGCGCGACGTCCTCCCATGCGTCCGGCGCCTGGCGGGGCCGGTAGCGGGCGATCTTCGCGGACGTGTCCGGATCAAGGGTCACGGTCCACGAATACCGGCTGGTCAAGCAGCCGTCAGGGGATTGATCCACTTCAACGGACAGGATGGTGTGAGCATGGTCGGCGGTAGCGCCCGCGTGCGCCCCCCACGGGAGATGACCGACGATCCGGAAGCCTGGCCCCGCGAGGCCAGCACCGACATCGGCGCCGAAACCGTGCGGGAGATCTCCCGCCGCCTCGCCGACGTCCTCGCGGATCGGGGATGGAGCCTTCGCCAGGCCGCTTCCGGCTCGGGAGTGAACCGACAGACGATCGCGGACCTGCTGGCCGGCCGATCCTGGCCGGACGTCGCCACCGTCGCCCGCCTGGAGAACTTCCTGGACGTTCCGTTGTACCCGCACCGCGTTGAGACGCGCATCGCGCATGGTGAACGGCCTTCCCGTCCCCGGTGACTCGGTCCCCGGGAACGATGAAATAGGCCACGCACCCCCCGAGGTCAGCGCGCTTGCTCTAACCTCGGGGGTGCGTGAACCAGTTGATAGGGGCCACGTGATGGTTCCGAAGCGGCTGTAACCGCGACGGAACCGGTTCCCTCCTCCCTGCCAGGGGAGGAGGGAACACCTTTCGGGAGGGGCGCGTCGTTAGGCGACTCCCCCCAACGGCAGCCCATCGAAGCGGGCGATCGCGAACACACCGACCGGACCCTCGACAGCCTTGCCCTGCTGCGCGAGCCGCTTGCACGTCGACCGGGTCGTCTCCTGAGGCGCCCGGCCCTCCTTGCCGGACGCCGGACGCCCGATGGCCTCGGTGATCTCCCGCACCCGCATAGGTCGTCCCGCGGTAGCCAGGACCTGAAGGACGGCCTGCATGACCTCACCGGATTGGGCGCCCTGACGCCCTGCGGCAGGGCGTGGCAGAGCCGGCTCCGTGGGCGGAACCGGCGAGGATTCCTCGGCGGCGCCTGGGCCGGGTTCTGCGGCGGCCGTCGGCTCCAGCTCAGCCGGGGCCTGCGGCGGCTGGTCGACTTCGAGCTCTGCCAGGACCTCGGCCAGCTGATCTCGGGCGCCGCTGACACGGGCCAGCTCCGCCCTCAGCGTGGCGAGCTCGTCCTCCAGCGCCGCCTGCCGCCGCTCCAGTTCGCCGGCCTTCGCGGCATAGAAGTCCACGGCGATCCGCAGTCCCGGAGCCGCAACAGCCTCGTCCCCGTCCACGGCTCCCACGCGCCCTCCCCAGACGTCCAACACTTGCCAGCCGCAGACATCGTAGGGAATGCCAGGCGTGCCAGACAGCCAAACAGCCAACCATGTCTGGCACTTGGGGACGCAGTCTGGCAGATGGACAGGCCCACGGTGAGTTCGAGGACCGGTTGGGCGAGCGGCATCGGTCAAGGGCGCCAGGCGAGCAACGTTGTCCTCACCTGCGAGAGCATCTGGTCGAGCAGATGCGCGGCGCGGGCCTGCGGCGGAGCTTCACGGTGCGAGGCCTGCCAGAATGACGCGGTCAGCTCCTCGACCGCCGGGAGTATCTGCCGATCCGTTTCACGGGCAACCAGCATCACGAAGCGCAGGTAATGGGCGATGTAGGTCTTCTCCCGATGTTCATCGGTGAGCGCCTCCACCCTTCCCTGTAGCGTGGCTGTGGCAGGCGAATCACGGAAGACTGCCCCCAGCGCCGCGAGGGCCAGACGGACTCCCAAGCACTCCACGTCCCAACGTGTGAGCACCTCCGCGAGATGCTCCTCGACCGCAGCTCTCGCCCGGACCACCGCCGCGGGATCCGCCTGCGGATGCGCGCCAGGCCAATACTCCGCCCGATGCCGGTCGGCCTCGGTGGCGATACCGAAAAGCGCCATGACCAGCTCCATCCGCTCCTGGGCGGGCACACGGTCATCGACCGCCAACGCCACCAGTAGCGGGACACCCTTGGCCGTGGACACGTCGCAGGTGTCCTGGTGATGGATCTCGTTGTAGAACTCGCCCAGGAAATCGCGGTCCGAATCCCACGGGCCGAACTCCGGCCCGAAGAGAAGCCCTGCATGCGGGGGCATGGTGCGGTTTCGGAACCGGTCGACCGCCACAGCCCTGAAGATCCGGCGTATCTCAGGCTCGAACAGCTCGTCCAATCCGTCCGCTGCGGAAAGCCCGGAGCCATCATCCGGCCGGCGGGTTCTCCCGGTGTCGGAAGTGTCACCCATCGAATCGCCGCCAGTCCAGGTCGAGCCGGCCGAGCGGCCGCAGTGCGCTGCGGTGATGGGCGCCGATCCAGACCTCGACCTCGTCATCGTTCTCCCACCTCGGCGTGACGAGGGCGACGATGCCGGGCCCGACGAGGAAGTCGGTCGGAGCGACCGGGGCCATGAACGGGCGCAGCGGTACACGGTGTAGGCAACTCTCCAACATGGGCAGCAACCGCTTGGGGAAGCCCTCGGGGAATGCCTTGTAGGGGGCGGTCATCGCGGCCTCGTACAGCGAGAACTGCAGGAGAAATCCACTCAGGGGCTCCTGCTCGGGAACGGGGTTGTCCGCCTCGTCGATCCATACCGTCGGGTCCGTGTCCGTAGCATCGACTTCCCACGGAATCGACCAGTCCCACCCACCCTGGTTCTCGACGCCGAAGACGAGATAGCCCGCAGAACTGTCGGGTTGCACCTGATCAACCGGCTTGATCCGGTTCTGGCCCCCGAGCATGGCCGGGCGATTCTCGGCGAGGCGGTAGAAGCCGGCCAGCGCGGAAGGGATGGAACGAGGTATCTCGCCGGGCGGATGTGGTTCGGCTTCCGGGTGCCAACCCGTGACGAAGAGCTGTAGGGCCCTGCCCGGATCCGTGCCCACGTGGTCGAGCCACCCGAGACCGGGCAGGTCGGGCGGGCTTGCAGGCGGCCGAACCACGGCAAGCAACTCGCGGTTCAATGGCGGATCGATCCGCAGGTGGCAGCTGTAGAGCTCGTCATCGGCCCACTTGCTCCGCGAATGCCGGACAGGGCCGACGTAGACACAGCGTTCGTCCACCCGGACGAACAGGTGTACTGACAAGGCCTGGTCCGGCTCGGTTCCTGTGAACGGGTCTCGCCCGGTAAGCCTTGATGCAGCCATCGCCGGCGTCGGACCTTGCAGGCGGAACTCCTGGTCATTCCACACGCCGCCGACCTCCGGATCGTCCACAGCGTCCGAGATGATCACCGTCGCCGCCGTCCCGACCACGACCGAGGCCCTCCCGACGGCGAACGCTTGGTACTCCGCGCCCGCGAGATCGAGCGCCACACTCACATCGACCATGTCCGAACGTGTCAGTGGCATCCGCGGAGTGTATCCGGGAAGTGATCATTGACGATCTGGGAAGCGATCTTCGGAGCCCTCGGACCTCCCCTGGCCAGCGGTACTCGTGAACAGTCCACCCAACGGAAGTCCCGCCCGAGCGGTTGATCGGGCGGGACTTCTGCGTTGTGGGGGTGCGTCGGCGGACGGGGGGTCAGTCGGGGGCGTTCCGGCGGGCTGTGAGGCGCCTCACAGGTGCTTCGCGGGCACTCGCTTGTATATATTACTTCCCGCAGGGTTCTATAGTCTTAGTTTCTTC
>NZ_JBHVER010000087.1:0-30377 GCF_042802195.1 Kitasatospora sp. NPDC057500
GCACTCCGACCGCGCCGTCCAGCGCCGTGCCGTACGCCGCGGCCGCCGAGGGGCGCTCGCGGAGCTCCCAGAGCACCCGCACCGAGGCCCAGGCGGCGTCCCGGGCGGTGTCGACCGACCAGGCGCCGAGCCGGTGGGTCAGCGGCTCGAACCGCTCCAGTACGTCCGGCCCCGGCATCAGCTGCTCGCGGACGGCCGCCTCGACCGCCGCCAGCAGGTCGTTGATCCGCCGGTAGTCGCCCGCGAGCCGTTCCGGGTCCCGGCCGAGCCGCCGGCAGGTGTCGACGACGGCGAGCGGCAGGTCGTGCTGGATGTGGGCGGCCATCCCGGCCAGCGCGAACTGGACCGGGTGCACGTCCGGGTGCGCGCGCAGTTCGAACAGCGGCCGCCAGCAGGCCGGGGGGCGCCGCCGCGCCGCGACCGCGTCCACGGCCAGCAGGTAGCGCCCGGCGAACACCGTGTCCAGCACCGCCATCGCGGCCGGGTCCTCGAACGCGCCCAGCCGGAACCGGACGGTCTCGGTGACGGTCAGGTACATCCGGTTGAACACCGCCACCCCGTCGGCGGGCGGCAGTACGGCCGCGATCGCCCGCAGCCGGCGGACCACCGCGTCGATCCCGTGCGCCGCCGCCGTGGTCCGCGTGGACACCCTGGCCATCCGTCACCCTCCGGTGCCGTTTCGTGCACTGATCGCATCATCGTGGCACGCCGGGCCGGTGGATCCCCGGCGGCGGAGGGGCGGCACACCGCCGAGCGCCGGCTCATTGCTCCCAGCGGACGGCCAGTGCGGCGGCGTCGTCGGCGAGGCCGGCGGGGGAGACCCAGGCGGCGAGGTCGGTGAGGAGGGCGTCCAGCAGGTCGTCCGGGGTGGTGGCGGGGAAGGAGGGCAGGCGGGTGGCGAGGGGGTAGAAGGCGTCCGCGGTGTCGCGGGCCTCGGAGACGCCGTCGGTGTACAGGAGCAGCAGGTCGCCGGGGCGCGGGTCGACGGGTTCGGCGCGGTAGCCGCCGTCGCCGACCAGGCCGAGCAGGCCGAGCGGCGGGGCGTGCCGGGCGGGGGCCAGTTCGGTGACGCCCCCGGCGCGGCGCAGCAGGGGGTGCGGGTGCCCGCAGTTCACCAGCCGGGCGGCGCCGTCCGGGTCCACGTCGAGCAGCAGCGCGGTGACGAACCGCCCGCCGCCGGGGCGGTCGGCGAGGACGGCGTCGAGCCGTTCGGCGAGCCGGGCGAGGTCCGGTTCGGTGCGGGCGGCGGTGCGGAAGGCGCCGAGCACGTCCGCGGCCGTCTCGACGGCGGGCAGGCCGTGGCCCTGGACGTCGCCGAGCAGGATCCGGACCCCGTACGGCGTGTCGGCCACCTCGTAGAGGTCGCCGCCGATCCGTGCCTCGGCGGCGGCCGCGACGTACCGGACGGCGATCCGCAGCGGGCCGGCCCGCTCGGGCGGCGGGCGCAGCAGGGCCCGCTGGGCGGCCTCGGCGACGGTCCGGACGTGGAAGAGCTCGCGTTCGCGGGCCGCGATCAGCACGACGTTGGCGGTGCTGGCGAGGGTCGCGGCGGTGATGGTGATCAGCGAGGCGAGGTGGACGGAGCCGGGCAGGTGGGTGTTGCTGCCGCCCTCCAGCAGCCCGGCCACGGCGATGGCGGCGGCGCCGGTGGCCAGCGGCACCCGGGCGCGCCGGGTGGTCGCCCCGACCAGGACGGGCGCCACGGCGAGGACGGGGGAGAGGGTGGTCCCCGGCCCGGTGAGGACGTCCGCCAGCACGGCCCCGACGAGCAGCAGGAACGCGCCGTACAGCAGCAGCCGGGTCCGCCGGGGCAGCGGCGGCAGCGGCACCCCGCCGTCCTCGGACCCCTTGCCGGCCACGGCCACGGCCTCACCTCCAACCCGCCTCCCGTCCACTCTCCACCGCGCCCCGCCCCACCGGCATCCCGGCGGCGCCCGGGCCAGGGCGACGCCGGCGTCGACGAGAGCGGCGCACGGCCGCTGCGGCCAGCCGGGCACGGCGTGGCCGAGCAGGGCCGGGGTGCCGGACCCCGGCGCGCGGACGGGCGGTGGCGTGCGGCTCGCCGTCGCGTCCGACCGCCGCGGCTTGTGGTCCCGGCCCAGGACGCCGCCGTGGCCCTCGCGGTCCGTCGCTGCCGGTGTTGTGGGCGATCGGCGGGGTCCGGGGTGGAGGGGCGGTTCGTGCTCGGTGGGGGCCCGTCGTGTCTCGGTTGGGGGAGTCGGGCGGCTTGTGTCCTCAGGGCGGCCGGGAGGGGTACCGGGGGTGCAGCAGGGTGGCAGCGGGCTCGGGGGCACCCCGTCGCTGCCGGTGTTGTCGGCGATCGACGGGGTGCGCGGTGGAAGGGCGGCTCCTGCTCGGCGCGGCCCGTCGTGTCTCGGCTGGGGGGCAGGTGTCTTCGGGGCGGTCGGGCGGGGCATCGGGGTGAACCGGCTGGGCGGCCACGGGTTCGGGCGTCCAGGCGACGCCGGGCGCGCAGGCCGACGGGCAGGGGCACCCCGCAGCGGGCCTCGAACGCGTCGAGCGCGGTGTCCCCGGCGGCCGGCCGGGTGGGCCACCGGACCGTGCGGGCGGAGGGCCGGGCCGGGATCCGGGCGGCCGGGGCGGGGCCTCGTGGTCCGTGGCGGCCGTGGGCGGCAGTCCGCCGGTCGGCTCCGACGCCCCCGGCGCGCGCGAGGACGTAGGGTGGCGGGCGAGATGAGACGTAGGAGTACGGTGCCGGCCTCGCCGCTTCCGCAGCGGTCCGGGGTGGATCCGGTGCACCTGCGGCTGCCCGTGGAGGGCGGGCCGTGGGAGACGGTGCGGGCGTATCTGCTGGAGCGGCTGCCGGCGGTCGCGGCGGAGCGGGTGGAGGCGCTGCTGCTGGCCGGCGGGGTGGTCGGCGAGGACGGGCGGGCCGTCGGGGCGGCGGAGCCGTTCCGGCCGGGGGCGCACCTGTGGTTCTACCGGGAGCTGCCGCCGGAGGTGCCGGTCCCCTTCGAGCTGGAGGTGCTGCACCGGGACGAGCACCTGGTGGTCGTCGACAAGCCGCACTTCCTGGCCACCACCCCGCGCGGACGGCACGTCGTGGAGACGGCGCTCTCCCGGCTGCGGCACGCGCTGGAGCTGCCCGCGCTGAGCCCGGCGCACCGCTTGGACCGGCTGACGGCGGGGCTGGCGATGTTCGTGGTCCGGCCGCAGGACCGGGGCGCCTACCAGACGCTGTTCCGCGACCGGCTGGTCCGCAAGGAGTACCAGGCGGTGGCGGCCGTCGACCCGGCGGTGGAGCTGCCGCGCACGGTGCGCAGCCACATCGTGAAGGAGCGCGGGCGGATCGACGCGTACGAGCTGGACGCGGCGCCGAACAGCGAGAGCCGGATCGAGCTGGTGGAGCGGCGCGACGGGCTGGGCCGCTACCTGCTGCGGCCGTCGACGGGCCGCACGCACCAGTTGCGGCTGCACATGAGCGGCCTGGGGCTGCCGATCCTGGGCGACCCGGTGTACCCCGCGGTGCTGCCGGAGGCGGCCCCGGACGACTTCCGCCGCCCGCTCCAACTCCTCTCCTCCGCGGTGGAGTTCACCGACCCGCTGACCGGCCGCCCGCGCCGCTTCGAGAGCCGTCGGACGCTGGCCGCCTGGACGGACCCGGAGGTCTGGCGGGCGGAGGCCTGAACGGACCCGGGGGTCCGGAGGGACCTGGAGGCCCGGACGGACCCGGGGGCCCGGAGCGGCGGCCCTACCCGGCCGCCGCGAGCCCGTCGAGCAGCACCAGCGCGTCGTCGACCGCGCCCGCCGGGTCGGTGACGGGGTAGCGGACGCCCCTTATGGTCCGGGTGGCGTCGACGACCAGGGTGAGCCGCTTGAGGTGCTCGACGCCGCCGGTCCGGAAGGTGGGCAGGCGGAGGGCGGCGGCCAGGTCGAGGCCGATGTCGGACAGCAGCGGGAACGGGATCCGCGCGTGCTCGGCGAAGGCCGCCAACTGGTCCGGGCGCTGGGTGCTGACGCCGTGGACGGCGGCGCCGCGCGCGGCGAACTCGGCCATCCGGTCGCGGTAGGTGCGGGACTCCAGCGTGCGGTCGCCGGTACCCGGGATGTCGTGCCAGCCCGGGGGGTGGTCCGGCCCGCCGGGGCGGTAGGCGCCGGGGAAGCAGTAGAGCACCGTCCAGGCGCGGTCCGGGGAGACCGGGTCGGTCCGCTCGCCCGAGGCGGCGGTGAGTTCCAGCGGGGGCAGCCGACGGCCGGTCAGGGCGAGCACCCGGCGGGTCTCGGCGGAGTCGGCGGTGCTGGTGCCGGAGAGCGAGCCGTCGCCGAGGACGTACCGCCCGCCCCAGCCCTGGAGGGCGACCAGCACCGGGAGCAGGCCGCGTCCGGCCTCCGTCAGGTGGTACTCGTAGCGCGGCGGGTGCGGGTGGTAGAGCCGCTTCTCCAGGACGTCGTCGGCGACCAGGGCCTTGAGGCGCTGGGTGAGCACCTTCCGGCTGATGCCGAGCCCGTGCTGAAGGGCGTCGAACTGGTGGGTGCCGCCTGCGACGTCCCTGATCAGGAGCATGGCCCAGGTGTCCCCGACCACGGTCAGGGCCTGGGAGATCGCGCAGTCGGCGTCCGCCGCTTCCGTGTGCCGCATGACCGCCGATTATAGTGAGTTCCCAAAAGAGACTCACTAATCAAGGGGTGGGTGTGTCGATCGAGACGGCGGACACGAAGACGACCGGCGCACGTACGACGACGGACGCCCCGGCGTACGCGGGGCGGCCCGGCCCTGACCACGGCGGCAGACCGGCCGGAGTGTTCTGGCGCTACTGGACCGCCTCGACGGTCACCCGGATCGGCGACCAGGTGAACGCGGTCGCCCTGCCGCTGGTCGCCGTGGTCACCCTGCACGCCTCGGCCATCGACGTCGGCCTGATCACCGGCGCCGGCTACGCCGCCTGGCTGCTGATCGGACTGCCGGCCGGCGTCCTGGTCCAGCGGCTGCCGCTGCGCGGCACCCAGGTGGCGATGGACCTGGTGCGCGGCGTCGCCGTCGCCTCGGTGCCGCTGGCCGCCGCCCTCGGAACCCTCGGCCTGCCCCAACTCGTGGTGGTGGCACTGGTGGTCGGCCTCGCCGGCGTGGTCTTCGACGTGGGCATCTCCACCGTGCTGCCCTCGATCGTCGCCAAGGAGGAACTGACCGCCCGCAACAGCCTGCTCTCCGGCAGCTCCGCGGCGACCGAACTGGCCGGGCCCTCGCTCGGCGGCGTGCTGGTGCAACTCGTCGGCGGCGCGACGGCGATACTGCTGGACGCCGTCAGCTACCTCGTCTCGGCGGCCCTGCTGTTCAGCGTGCGGCCCGTCGAACCGCCGGCCACCGCCGCGGGGAAGGCCGACGCCGGAATGCGCGAGCAGATCCGCGAGGGCTGGCGCTACGTCACCCGGCACCAAGTGCTGCGGCCGGCCGCCACCTTCGCCGCCGCGATGAACTTCGTCTCCGGCGGACTGATGACACTCACCCCGCTGTTCCTGGTCCGCACCCTCGACGCACCGGCCGCCGCCGTCGGCGCCCTGGTGGCCACCGGCGGCCTCGGCAGCCTGATCGGCGCCGCCCTCACACCCCGGGTGGTCTCCCGGCTGGGCAGCGGGCGCGCCCTGTGCTGGGCGGCGACGACCGCGGCCGCCTTCTCCCTGCTGCTCCCCGCGGCCGGCCCCGGCTGGGGCACGCTGGTCTTCGCCGTCGGCAACGCCGGCTTCTCCGCCGGGGTCGTGGTCACCAGCATCGTGGCCCGCACCCACCGCCAGACCAGGACCCCGCCGGAACTGCTGCCCCGGGTGATGGCCACCGTCCGCTTCGTCTCCTGGGGCGCGATACCCGTCGGCGCGCTCGCCGCCGGCGCCGCCGCCTCGGCCTGGGGGCCGCGCACCGCACTGCTCCTACTGGCGCTCAGCAGCGCGGCCGGCCCCGTGATCCTGTTGACCGGCCCGATCCGCCGGATGCGCGAGCTGCGCTGACACCGGCACGCCGCTACCGTCCCGCCGCTACCGCCCCGCCGCCCCCGGCGGCAGCTCCAGCTCGAACCAGACCACCTTGCCCTCCGTCGTGCGCCGGGTGCCCCAGCGGTGGGCCAACTCGTTCACCAGGTGGATACCGCGCCCGCCCTCGTCCTCCTCCCGGGCACGCCGGATCCGCGGCGGGGCGGCGTCCCGGTCGGCCACCTCCACGGTGAGCGTGCGGTCGCAGAACAACCGCAGCTGGGTGGGCGACCCGGCGTGCACCAGGGCATTGGTGATCAGCTCACTGGTCAGCAGCTCCGCCCAGTCCGCCAGGGCGCCCAGCCCCCACTCGACGAGCGTCTCCCGGGTGAAGCGGCGCGAATGGGCGACCATCGCGTGGTCGTCGCCGAGCGGAAGGGTCGCGATCCGGTCCGAACCGGCCGGCCGCGCCTGCGCCATGATGACGGCGATGTCGTCCTCGCTGGTGCGGCCGGTCAGTTCGGCGAGCACCGCGTCGCAGGTCTGCTCCAACGAGCCGCGCCGCTCGGCGACGGTACGGCAGAGCAGCCGCAACCCCTCGTCGAGATCGCGGCCCCGCCGCTCGACCAGGCCGTCCGTGTACACCGTCAGGATGCCCTCCTCGGGGAGGGTGAACCCGACGCTCTCGAACGGGACCCCGCCCACCCCGAGCGGCGCGCCGGGCGGCAGCTCGACCAGCCGGGCATTGCCCTCGGTGTCGGACACCACCGGCGGCAGATGGCCCGCACAGGCCGCCGTGCAGTGCCGGCCGACCGGGTCGTACACCACGCAGACACACGTGGCGAACTGGCCCTCGCCGAGCGCCGTCGTCGCCTCGTCCAGCCGTTGCAGCACCCGGTCGGGCGCGATCTCCAGGGTGATCAACGTCCGCGCCACCGTCCGCAGCTGGCCCATCGTCGCGGCGGCCCGGATGCCGTGGCCCATCACGTCGCCGACCACCAGCGCCACCCGCCCCGACGAGAGCGGCACCACGTCGAACCAGTCGCCGCCGACCTCGCTGACCACACTGCTCGGCAGGTACCGGTAGGCCAGCTCCAGGCCCGGCGTGCGGTGGATCTCCTGCGGCAGCAGACTGCGCTGCAGCGTGAGCGCCGTCTCCCGCTCCCGCCGGTAGAGCCGGCCGTTGTCGATCGCCAGCGCGGTACGGGCGACCAACTCCTCGGCCAACGACCGGTCCGCCGGGTCGAACGGCAGCGGATTGCGGGTACGGATGAACTCCGCGCCGCCCAGCACCAGTCCGCGCGCCAGCAACGGCACCATCAGATACGAGTGCACCCCGGCGTCCAGGCTCGGCCGCACCCGGTCCGGCGAGGCCACGATCCTGCGCAGCGCCGCCTCGTCCACCTCCGACACCAGGATCGAGCGGCCGGTGCGCAGACTCTGCGCGTACACCGGCGCCGACTGCGAGGTCTCCCCGATCGCGTCGGCCGCCCCCGCCATCACCCCCTCCTCGCCCAACTCGCCCACCGCCACCGCCCGCATCGCCACCGACCCGTCCGGCGGCACCGGCGCCGGATCCTCACCGTCGAGCACCGTGGCACGCAGGTCGACCGTGACGAAGTCCGCGAACCGCGGAATCACCACCTCGACCAACTCCCGGGCGGTCCGGTACAGATCGAGCGTGGTGCCGATCCGCCCGGAGGCCTCGTTGAGCAGCGACAGCCGCTGCTGCGCCGCCCACGCCTCGTCCAGCGCCCGCTGCCGGGCGGCCGCCGCGTCCCGCTCCCGGGTGAACAGCAGCGCGTTGTCGATCGACACCGCCGCCCGCACCGCCAACTCCCCGGCCAGCGCCAGGTCCTCCTCCTCGTACGGATGGTCCGGCACGGTCCGGTAGAACGCGGCCAGCCCGACCGGCGAACCGCGCGCGATCAACGGCACCACCATGAACGACCGGAGATCCTGCTCCAGCACCGCCGCCGCCCGCACCGGATCGTCCCGGAACCAGGCCCGCCCGGCCTCGTCCATCCGCGGCACCAGCACCGGTGTGCGGTGGGCGAGCGCCCAGGCGTAGGGGGAGGAGGGGACGAAGCGGTGCACACCGCCGGTGCGCTCGATCGGGCGCAGCGTCGAATGCGGCGCCGACTGGAAGGCCATCCGCCGCAGCACCGCCGAACCGTCCGGCGACGGGCGGGCCTCCCGCTCGCCGCGCACCAGGTCGTCCAGCACCTCGACCACCACCGTGTCGGCCAGCCGGGGCGTCGCCACCTCGGCCAACTCCTGGGCGGTCTGGGCGAGGTCGAGCGTGGTGCCGATCCGGGCCGAGGCCGTGTTCACCAGCGCGAGCCGCTCCTGCGCGGCCTTCGCCTCGCGCAGCGCCTGCTGGCGGGCCAGCACCGTCCGGTGCTGGCGCAGGTACAGCCGGGCGTTGTCGATCGCCACCGCGGCCCGCGAGGCCAGCTCGTCGCCGAGCGTGATGTCCGCCTCGGCGAAGGACTCCCGCTCGCCGCGCCGCGAGTAGACGACCATGCCGAGCGTGGTGCCGCGCGCCACCAGCGGCGTGATCCGCACCGAGCGCGGACGGTCGCCGATGTACGCCTGCCGGCCGCTCTCGCTGATCGCCTCGCTCAGCGGCGGCAGCTCCCAGGACGGCACCACCACCGTGCGCCCGGTGGCCAGCGCCCGCGCGTACGGGGAGTCCGGCGCCAGCGCGTGGACCGTGTCCACCGGCAGCGCCTCCGCCGGGTAGAGCGGGTCGGCGGTGGCCAGCGCCAGCCGGCGCACCTGCTGCGGGGCGGCGGGGTCCGGCGGCTCGACGTCGCGGCCCGCGGCCAGCGCCTCCAGGGCGAAGACGCCGCTGATGTCGGCCACCTTGGGCACCATCGCGTCGGCCAGCTCCCGGGCGGTCTGCCGCAGGTCCAGGGTGGTGCCGATGGAGGCGGTGGCCTCGACCAGCAGGGCGAGCCGCTCCTGCGCGCGGGCGGCCCTGGTCTCGGCCTGGAAGCGCTCGGTGACGTCGACGACCGTCGAGCTCACCCCGAGTATTCGGCCGCCCTTGTCCTCCAGCCGGAAGTAGGAGGCCGACCAGGCGTGGTCGTGCGTCGGGTCGCCGGGCGTGCGGCCGTGCGAGCGGACGTCCACCACCGGCTCGCCGGTCTCCAGCACCCGGCGCATCACGGCCTCGCTCTCCGCGCCGTTGATACCGGGCAGCAGCTCGGTCAGCCGGTTCCCGAGGTGCTGCTCCACCGAGAGGCCGTTGATCCTGGCCAGCGCCTCGTTGAGGCGCACGAAGGCGAGCCGGGTGTCGTACACGCTCATCCCGACCGGGGCCTGGGTGAAGAAACCGTTCAGCACGGCCAGGTCCGCCTGGATCCTGCGCAGCGTCGTGACGTCCGACGCCACCGCCAGCACCAGCGGGCTGCCGCCGGGGCCGGCGATCGGATGGGTGCGGAACTCCAGGTTGACGTGGTGCCCGTCGCGGTGGCGCACCGGGAAGACGCCGGACCAGCCGCGGCCGTCCAGGATCTCCTGGAACAGCTCCAGCACCTCGGGCCGCCGCTCGTCGGAGGCCAGCAGCTGCGCGGCCCGCGCGCCGATCGCCTCCTCCGGGGAGTAGCCGAGCAGGGCCTCGGCGTCGCTGCTCCAGTGCAGGATCCGGCCGTCGGCCTCGATCAGGGCGGTGGCGATCGGCACCATCAGCAGGGCCTCCGGACCGTCGGCTCGTCCGGGCCCGGCGGCCTCGCGCCGCTCATGCCGCTTGTTCACCATGCTCGGTCACCAGGAACCGCCCGGAGATCGTCGCCACCAGCCCTGCCATCTTCCCACGCGCCCCACCACCCCCGCGCGGTACGGGGCGGTGGCCGCCGCGCTACCCCTGGGCGGTCTGCAGGGTGCGCAGGAGCTGGACGCCGGGGGTGTCGACGGAGCGGCGGGTGTTGGCCAGCACGACCACCCCGACCCGCTTCTCCGGGTCGAAGGCCGCGATGGAGCGGTAGCCGCCGGTGCCGCCGTTGTGCCAGATCTGCAGGTGGCCGCCCTGGCGGGCGTGCAGGCGTCGGCCCAGCCAGCCGAGGTGCATCCAGGCGAACGGGTTGACCCGGTGCCGCACCTCGCGGGTCAGCGCGACGGCCGGGCCCAGCGGCGAGTCGTCGTCGGTGCCCGCCGCCAGCTGGGCCTCCAGGAAGACGGCCAGGTCGGCGGCGGTGGACTTGAGCGCGCCCGCCCCCGCGAGGCCGGAGAGCTCCCAGCCCGGCACCGGGCGGCCGCCCGTGGTGTGGCCGGGGGCGAGCCGGGCCGCCTGTCCGGCGTCGGGCGTGACCACGGTGTCGGCGAGCCCGAGCGGCTCGCAGATCTCCCGCCGGACCAGCTCCTCGTACGACCCGCCGGCCCGGTGCGCGAGCGCGAGGCCGAGCAGTCCGGCGCCGAGGTTGGAGTAGCGGAAGCCGCGCCCGGGCGTGGTGCGCACCTTGGTCCGGCCGAGGCTCGCGAGCAGCCACTTGGGGGTGCAGTGGGCGTAGGGGTCGGGCTTGTGGGGGGTGAACAGGGCGGGCAGCAGCATCCCGGCGGGCAGCCGCGGCAGGCCGGAGGTGTGGGTCGCCAGGTGCCGCAGCGCGATCGGCTGCTCGCCCTTGGCGGGGACGGTGACGCCGGCCGGAAGCGCGTCGGCGAGGAGGTCCGCGAGCGGCTCGTCCAGGGTGACGGCGCCGGCCAGGTCCAGCCGGGCGAGGGCGAGCGAGGTGAACACCTTGGTCACCGAGCCGATCTCGAACAGCGTGTCGGGACCGGGCGGCCCGCCGGCGGGGCCGGGGCCGGTGCGGCCGGCGCCGCGGATCTCCACCGTGCCGCCGGCGAGGCCGGCGACCACGGCGCCGACCCCCTGGCCGGCGACGCGGTCGGCGGTCTGCTGGACGAGGCTGCCAAGATCGTTCATGGCCCCGAGCCTAGGAGTGGCGGCAGGGCGGCGGCGTCCACCGTGGCGACGATTTCGCCGCCGCCCCGCTCGTCCCCCGGAGGTACGGGGGAGGGGCTTGTCGCCCGCTCGCGAGTTTCTCGCACGCGCTAGAAGTGCTTCCGCCTGCTAGAGCTACTGCCGTCCGCTCGCGGGCGGGCGTGCCTTCGGACTTCCGTCAGCAGCTCAGGTTGTTGCCCGGCACGGTGCCGAGCAGCTGGGTGAAGCGCTGGTAGGCGTTGATCCGGCTCTGCACCTGCGCGGGGTTGCCGCCGTTGCACTCCAGCGAGCCGTTGATGCTGCGGATGGTCTCACCGAAGCCGTAGCCGTTGACGATCGCGTTGTGCGGGGTCATGGTGCCCGGCCCGTTCTGGGTGTTCCAGTACCAGAGCGCGGTCTTCCAGGCCACGGCCGGGTCGGTCTGCACCAGGTTGGGGTTGCGCAGCAGGTCGATGCCGAGGGCGTCGCCGGCCGCCTTGTAGTTGTAGTTCCAGCTCAGCTGGATCGGCCCGCGGCCGTAGTACGCGGCCTGGCCGGCCGGGCAGCCGTAGGACTTCGTGCTGTCGCAGTAGTGGGGGTAGTTGGCGGTGTTCTGCTCGACGACGTAGACCAGCGCGCCGGTCTCGTGGTTGACGTTGGCGAGGAACGCCGCGGCCTCCTGCTTGCGGACCGTGTCGGTGCCGGTGGCCGCGAAGGCCGGGTAGGCGCTGAGCGCGTCGATCAGGCCCTGGTAGGTGTAGAAGGGGTTCCGGTTCGGGAACATCTGGTTGAACTGGGCCTGGCTGACGGGGAATCCGCCGGGGTTCGGCGAGGTGGTCGGCGTGGGCGTGACGGTCGGGGTCGGCGTCGGGCCGGTGCCGCCGCAGCTGCCCTGGTCGGACCAGACGCCGGAGCCGCCGGTGCTCGGCGGCTCGTTCTGGGTCCACCACTTGGCGAGCCAGTTGTGGCCGTTGTAGGAGACGGCGGCGCCGCCGGTGTAGACGGCCGAGGAGTTCCAGGGCGTGGCGCAGACGGCGGCGCTGGCGTTGGCCGCGGGCAGCAGCAGGACCACCGCCAGCGCCGTGGCGACGGCGGAGAGCAGTGCGAGCAGGCGTTTCGTGGACACTTGATCACCCCTTGTGCGGTGTGGGGCCGCACGGTCGTGGAGGTAGGGACGTCGGGGCAGGGGAGCCGGGGCCCCGCGGTGTGGGGGCACGTCGTGGGGGACGGGCCGACCGGGGTGCGGGCCGGGTGCGGGGCTGACCCAGACTCAAGCGGAGTGGTCTATACCTGTCAAGGGGTCTCGGGCAAAAGAGGCGCAGTGCAGAACGCCTTCGGCGGGCGCGCCGGAGGCGCTGTCATGGCCAGGTCTCTCCATCTGGAAGGATGGTCGGGTGGACGAGACCATCGACCCCGCGGCCCGGTCCGGGCCGGGCGCACCGATCCGCTCCGGCATCCCGGAGCACGGCCGGGTGCCCAAGTACTACGCCGTCAAGGGCGAGTTGGAAGCGCTGCTCGACGAACTCGGCGAGGGCGGCGTACTGCCGACCGAGCGCGATCTGGCGGCCCGTTTCGCGGTGGCCCGCGAGACGCTCCGCCAGGCCCTGCGCGAACTGCTGCTCCAGGGCCGGATCCGCCGGCGCGGGCGCAGCACCGTGGTGGCCGGCCCCAAGCTGGAGCAGCCGCTCTCGCTCGCCAGCTACACCGAGGGCGTGCGGCGCCAGGGCAGGGTCCCCGGACGCACCCTGATCGGGCTGGAACGGCTGGGCGCCGACCCCCAGTTGGCCGGCCAGCTGCGGATCGTGTCGGGCGAGCCGGTCTGGCACCTGGAACGGGTGCTGCTCGCGGACGGCGAGCGGGTGGGCCTGGAGAGCACCTACCTCGCCGTCGGCCGGGTCCCGGCGCTGGACGTGGAGTTCGATCCCGGCTCCTCGCTCTACGCCTACCTCGCCGAGAAGGCGGACATCGGCTTCGGCGCCGCCGACGAGCGGATCGAGACCGTGCTGGCCACCCCGCGCGAGGCCCTGCTGATCGGCACCCCGCCGGCCCTGCCGATGCTGCTGCTGCACCGGCTGACCAGGGACACCGACGGCCGGCCGGTGGAGCGGGTGCGCTCGCTCTACCGGGGCGACCGGTTCAGCTTCACCACCCGCCTCGAAGCGGACTGACCCGCCCGCCCGCACCCTTCCCGGGTGCGCCGATCACGGGAACATAACGGGTCTGGACCGAATTGGGGCGTTGTTCACGCCCGGGTCGGGAGCCGGGCCACCCCCGTCCATCCGCCGATCCGACCGTAGTCACCGCCCCCTCAGGCGCCATGACGCAGCATCAGGAGGACGACGTGACCCCGCAGAACCCCGCCGCCCCCGGCCTCTCCCGCCGCGGCCTGCTCCTCGGCACCGCCGCCGCACTCGCCGCCGGCCCGCTCACCGCCACCGCCGCCGCGACCCCCGCCCGCGCGGCCGTCGCCACAGCCGCCGCCACGACGGCCGCCGCCGGCCGGACCCCCAAGGTCCTGCTGATCGGCCTCGACGGCACCATGCTCAACCGCATCAAGGACGCGGGCGCCCCGAACCTCACCGCCCTGATCGCCGGCGGCCTCAGCGCCGCCAGCAGCCTCTACACCAACCCGATGGCCGGCACCCTCTCCGGCCCCGGCTGGTCCACCGTCGCCACCGGCGTGTGGCCGGACAAGCACAACGTCAAGGACAACAACTTCACCGCGCCCAACCTCACCGCCTACCCCGACTTCCTGACCCGGGTGGAGACCGCCGACCCCGCGCTCTCCACCTACGTGGTCGCCTCCTGGGCGCCGATCGCCGACATCATCTGCTCCGGCAGGGTCGACACCCGGGTCGCCACCCCGTCCGCCGAGTACGACAACGGCACCACCGCCCGCGCGGTCGCCAGGCTGCGCGACGGCAACCCCGACGTGGTCTTCGTCCACCTCGACAACGTCGACAACGCCGGCCACAGCAGCGGCTCCGCCAGCCAGGCCTACCTGACCGCGATCCGCGGCGTGGACGCCCAGGTCGGCCAGATCGTCGCCGCCGTCCGGGGCCGGGCGGGCTACGCCCAGGAGGACTGGCTGATCATGGTCACCGCCGACCACGGCCACACCCCCACCGGCGGCCACGGCGGCTCCAGCTGGGAGGAGCGGCAGACCTTCGTGATCGCCAACGGCTCGGCCTTCCCGGCCGGTTCGGTCCGCCACGACGTGCGGATGGTGGACATCGCGCCCACTGCCCTGGCCCACCTCGGCATCGCCGCCGACCCCGCCTGGAACCTCGACGGCACTCCGATCCCGGCCCTGGTCCCCGACGAGTTCGACGCGCTGCGCCCGCAGCTGACCGGCCGGGTCGACGAGACCGGCATCGCGGCCGGCGTCCTCGGCTTCACCCGCACCCCGCCGGCCGGCTGGTCGGTCGACAACTCCGCGATGGGCAGCGGCGGCGTCAGCGAGTGGCGCGGCTGGTCGTTCACCACCGACGAGTTCTGGACGAAGACCCAGCGCGACCAGAACCGCGAGCTGAACGTCCGCTCCCGGGGCGTCTTCGCGGTCGCCGACTCCGACGAGTGGTCCGACAAGTCCTTCTCCGGGAACTACGACTCCACCCTGGTCAGCCCCGAGTACCCGGTCGCCGGGCGCACCACCGTGCCGGTCGCCTTCACCACCTTCTACCGGCCCGAGGGCGCGCAGAGCGCCCGGGTGCTCGCCGTCTGGGACGGCGGCGCACCGGTCGAGGTGAAGAGCTTCACCACCGACACCAACGGCCGCCAGCGCCTCGACCTGGCCGTCCCGGCGGGCGCGAGCCGGCTGCGGCTGCGGTTCCGCTACACCGGCAGCAACAACTGGTACTGGGTGCTGGACAACGTGCGCGTCGGCTGACCGGTGTCAGCGCTCCGGCGGGGCGAGCGCGGCCCGCAGCCGCTCGGCGACCAGCGCCGCGCCCGCCTCGTCGGGGTACGTCCGGCGCGGCCAGAAGAAGCCGCGCAGCCCGTCCTTGGGATTGCGCGGCACCACGTGGACGTGCAGGTGCGGCACCGACTGGCTGATCCGGTTGTTCGCCGCGACGAAGCTGCCCGCCGCGCCCAGCCCGTGCTCCACGGCCGCCGCCACCCGCTGCACCCGCAGGAAGAACGGGCCCACCTGCGCCGCCGGCAGGTCCTCCAGGGTGCGGTGGTGGGCGCGCGGCACCACCAGGACGTGGCCCGGGAACAGCGGCCGGCGGTCCAGGAAGGCCACCGCCGCCTCGTCGTCCAGCACCCGGTGCGCGGGCTCCGTGCCCGCCACCACCGCACAGAAGACGCAGTCCATCGGTCCATTCAACCGGCCCGCCGCGGCTCCGGCATCCGCTCGCGGCGGGGCCGCCGGGAGGTCACCCGGGCGGACCCCGAGCGGGTGCGGTCCCGGCCCGTCGGGGCGCACCGTGCTGGTGGGGCGCGCGGCGCGTCCCGTCGACGAGGAGGTGGCCCGGATGGCGGGCAAGTTCGAGGTGTACGAGGACGCCGGGGGCAAGTACCGGTTCCGGCTCAAGGCGGGCAACGGCGAGATCGTCGCGACCGGCCAGGGCTACGCGAGCAAGGACGCCGCCCACAAGGGCGTCGAGGCCGTCCAGCGGGCGGCGGACGGCGCGAGCGTGGTGGACCTGAAGCCCAAGGCCGCGGCCTGAGCGCCGCGCGGCGGCGGGGCCGTCCCCGCCGCCGTCCGCGCTTTTCCATGCCGCGCCGCCGTCCGCGCCACCGTCCGCGCCGCCCCGCGCTACTCGTAGCGGTGGAGCAGGGCCTCCCGCTCGTTCTGCTCGATCGCCTCGATGGTCAGCGAGGGGTCGCCCAGGTGCGAGAGCGTGACCTCGGCCGAAGTCGGCTGCTCGTCCTTGCCGAGCCAGTTCTCCGGCTTCCACGCCGAGGCGCGCAGGAAGGCCTTCGGACAGTGCGCGTAGACCTCCTCGACCGCCACCACGATCGCGCTGCGCGGCGGCTTGCCGACCGCCGTCAGCTGCTCCAGCAGCTGCGGGTCGGTGGAGACGCAGGCCCGCCCGTTGACCCGCAGCGTGGTGTCCCGGCCCGGGACGACGAAGATCAGCCCGACCCGGCCGGTCCCGATGATGTTGTGCAGGGTGTCCAGCCGCTTGTTCCCGGTCGCGTCCGGTATCGCCAGGGTGAACTCGTCGAGCACCGAGACCAGTCCGGGCGGCCCGCCGCGCGGCGACACGTCACAGCGCCCGGCGGCGTCCGCGCTGGCCACCAGCACCAGCGAGGAGCAGGCGATCAACTGCCGGGCCACGTCGTGGATGCGGTCCACCTGCTTGCGGCGCGCGGCGTCGCCGGGCTGCTCGTAGACGTCCCGCAGCTGCGCGACGTCGCTCAGGGCGGTCGCGCTGAGGGCGGCGAACAGGGCGGAAGGCTCCTGCGGCCCAGGGGCCGACGGAACAACGGCCCCTGACGGAAGAACGGTCTCCGATGTGCTGGTCATACCGGCAAACGTAATGGAGACCTCCGGTGCCGAACAGGGCGAGCGGCCCCGCTCGACACGTCGACCGCCTCAGACGGTGAGCGGAACCGGGTGCACCTCGTCCGCCGGATGCCCGGCACGCTCGTGGACCCGCTGCACGGCCTCCTTCGAGGGCGCCTCGGAGAGGCAGTAGACGACGCCCGCCTCCGGGTCGGCCCACGCCTGCTCGAACTGCACGCCCTCGGCACCCTGGGCGTCCAGATCGGCCTGGTGCGCCATGCGCAGCTGTTCCTCGGTGATGCCGGCCATCCCGTGGTGGACGTCCATGAACTTGGCCATCGCGCTCGCACCTCCTGGGGCCGGAGCCCGCGTCCGGCCCGAACCCGCCCCTCCCACCAGCTTGCGCCCCCGCACCCCCGCGCGCATTCCCGCCGCCGTCGTGAAACAGCCCACAGTGCAGCCCTCTCCCTTCACCCGTGGCGGCCGTGGCACAATGACCGCAGAAGTAGCAGTGACGTTCAGCGCACTCCGGGGTCGGTGAAAATCCGAACCGGCGGTTACAGTCCGCGACCCGTCCGCAGCCAGCGGTCGGTTGACCAGGTGAAATTCCTGGACCGACGGTTAAAGTCCGGATGGGAGGCGTGCGCGGCGGACGAGTGAGCAGGACCCGTGGTCCCCCGGTGGACCGCGGGAGGTGTGTACGGCGGCGGCCGAGGGCTTCCTCGGCATCCGGTGCGACGAAGGCCCCGCGAGGGTCCCTCGACGGTCCGGAGGCGCGTGCACCCGACCCGCCCGTCCGTGTCATCTCCCGTGCCACGCCCCGGAGTCCGCGCCCCTAAGCGCGAGGAGAACCCGGGTGTTCACCGGCATCATCGAAGAGCTCGGCGAGGTCGTGTCGATCGAGGAGATCGGCGACTCCTCGCGCATCCGTCTGCGCGGCCCGGTGGTCTGCGAGGGCGCGCGGCACGGAGATTCCATCGCGGTCAACGGCGTCTGCCTGACCGTCGTCGACACCCCCGAGGAACTGGCCGCCGGCACCGGCGAGTTCAGTGCCGACGTGATGGCCGAGACCCTCCACCGTTCCAGCCTGGGCGAGTTGGGCCCCGGATCGGCGGTCAACCTGGAGCGGGCCATGGCGCTCGGCGCCCGGCTCGGCGGACACCTGGTGCAGGGTCATGTCGACGCCACCGGGCGGCTGTTGAGCCGCGAGCCGGGGGAGCGGGACGCCGCCGGGAACCTCCGCTGGGAGGTGCTGCGCTTCTCGCTGCCGGAGTCCGTCACCCGCTACCTGGTGGAGAAGGGCTCGATCACCGTCGACGGCGTCAGCCTCACCGTGGTCGAGGCCGCCCGCGACAGCTTCACGGTCAGCCTCATCCCGGCGACCCTCGCGCTGACCACCCTCGGCGCCAAGGCCGTCGGCGAGAGCGTCAACCTGGAGGTCGACGTCCTCGCCAAGTACGTGGAGCGGCTGCTGGAGTCCCGCACCCTCCCCACCCTTCCCGCCCTGCCCCCGATCGCCCCGACGGCCCCGATCGCCCCCACCGCCCCGACGGCCACCGGGGAGGAGCGGTGAACTGGCTCAACTCGGACGCCTTCACGGTGCTCGGCCAGCACGTGAGGTGGGCCGACATGATCGGCAACCTCTTCGGCATGGCCGCCCTCGCCCTCGGCTGGCGCCGCTCGGTCTGGAGCTGGCCGGTCCAACTGCTCTCCGGCCTGGTCCTGATCACCGCCTACCTGGCCGGCAACGTGCCCGGCATGGTCGGCAAGCAGCTGATCGTCGTCGCCACCGCCGCCTGGGGCTGGAACCAGTGGCGGCGCGGCCGCCAGGGCGGCGGGGAGATCGCCGTCCGGTTCGCCACCTGGCCCGAGCGGGCCGCGCTCGCGGCCGGCACCGCGGCCGGCACCGCCCTGGTCGCCTGGGCCTTCCTGACGATCCCCGCGCTCGGCTCCTGGAGCCCGTGGGCGGACGCCTACATCTTCGTCGGCACCCTGGCGGCCATGGTCGCCCAGGCCCGCGGCTGGGTGGAGTTCTGGTTCGCCTGGATCGCCGTCGACGTGGTCGGAGTGCCGCTCGCCTTCAACACCGGCTACACCTTCTCCGGCCTCACCTACTCCGTGTACTTCGTCCTGGTCCTGCTCGGGCTGCGCGCGTGGTGGCTGAACACCCGCGCGCCGCGCCTCACGTCCACCACCGTCCCGCAGGGAGCAACGGCATGACCGAGAACCAGCAGCCCGACGAGTTCGTCCTCGACCCGGTCGAGCGGGCCGTCGCCGACATCGCGCTCGGCCGCGCGGTGATCGTCGTCGACGACGAGGATCGCGAGAACGAGGGCGACATCGTCTTCGCGGCCGGCGCCGCCACCCCCGAACTGATGGCCTTCACCATCCGCTACAGCTCCGGCGTGATCTGCGCCCCGATGACCGGCGCCGAACTGGACCGGCTCAAGCTCCCCCCGATGACCCAGGTCAACGAGGACCGCAAGGGCACCGCCTACACCGTCTCGGTGGACGCCCGCGAAGGCGTCGACACCGGCATCTCGGCCGCCGACCGGGCCCGCACCGTACGCCTGCTCGCCTCGCCCGGCACCGGACCCGGCGACCTCGCGCGCCCCGGCCACGTCTTCCCGCTGCGCGCCGTCGAGGGCGGCGTGCTGGTCCGCCCCGGCCACACCGAGGCCGCCGTCGACCTGGCCCGGCTCGCCGGACTCGCGCCGGCCGGCGCGATCGCCGAGGTGGTCAACGACGACGGCACCATGGCGCGGCTGCCCGAACTGGTCGCCTTCGCCCGCGAGCACAACCTGGCGATCATCTCCATCGAGGACCTCATCGCCTACCGCCGCCGCACCGAACTGCACGTCGACCGGGCCGCCGTCACCGCCCTGCCCACCGTCTACGGCGAGTTCACCGCGGTCGGCTACCGGGGCACCCTCGACGGCGTCGAGCACATCGCCCTGGTCGCCGGCGGCCTGGACGCCGAGGGCCGGCTGCCGGAGGGCGAGGACGTCCTGGTCCGGGTCCACTCCGAGTGCCTGACCGGCGACGTGCTCGGCTCGCTGCGCTGCGACTGCGGCCCGCAGCTCCAGGCCTCGCTGCGCCGGGTCGCCGAGGCCGGCCGGGGCGTGGTGCTCTACCTGCGCGGCCACGAGGGCCGGGGCATCGGCCTGGCGCACAAGCTGCGCGCCTACGAGCTCCAGGAGCGCGGCCGCGACACCGTCGACGCCAACCTCGACCTCGGCCTGCCCGCCGACGCCCGCGACTACAGCATCGGCGCCCAGATGCTCTGCGACCTCGGCGTGCGCTCGCTGACCCTGCTGACCAACAACCCGCAGAAGCTCACCGCGCTCACCGAGCACGGGCTCAAGGTCAAGGGCCGCGCGCCGGTCGAGATCCCGGCGGGCGAGCACAACGCGCGCTACCTGCGCACCAAGCGCGACCGGATGGGCCACGACCTGCCCGGCCTCGGCGCCTGACGGCCACCCCCGCCGCCGAGGGCCCCGCCGCCGACGGCCACCCCCGGCCACCCGAAGACCCACCACCAACCGCGAACCACCGAAAGGCATCCGCACATGAGCGGCCACGGAGCCCCCGAGCTGACCATCGACAACGCCGCCGGCCTCAAGGTCGCCGTGATCGCCGCCCAGTGGCACGAGCAGGTGATGAACGGCCTCCTCGACGGCGCCCACCGCGCCCTCAAGGAGCTGGGCGTCGCCGAGCCGACCGTCCTGCGCGTCCCCGGCACCTTCGAGCTGCCGGTCGCCGCCAAGCGCCTCGCCGAGCGCGGCTACGACGCCGTGATCGCCCTCGGCGTGGTGATCCGCGGCGGCACCCCGCACTTCGACTACGTCTGCCAGGCCGCCACCGCCGGCCTCACCCAGGTCGCCGTGGACACCGGCGTCCCGGTCGGCTTCGGCGTGCTGACCTGCGACAACGAGCAGCAGGCCCTCGACCGGGCGGGCCTGCCGGGCTCCGCCGAGGACAAGGGCCACGAGGCGGTCACCGCGGCCGTCGCCACCGCCGCCGCCCTGCGCGCGCTCTGACCCGGCCGGCCGGACCGGCACCCCGGACCGTGGACGTCCACCGGACTGTCCACGGTCCGGAACCGTTTACCGTCCGTCCGTCCGCACGCCGTAAGGTGAGTCCCATCATGGCTTCGAAGACATTCGAGGAGCTCTTCACCGAGCTCCAGCAGAAGGCCGCCACCGGCGACCCCTCGTCCTCCCGCACCGCGCAGCTCGTCCAGCAGGGCGTCCATGCGATCGGCAAGAAGGTCGTCGAGGAGGCCGCCGAGGTCTGGATGGCCGCCGAGTTCCAGTCCGACGAGCAGACCGCCGAGGAGATCTCCCAGCTCCTCTACCACCTTCAGGTGATGATGGTCGCCCGCGGGCTGACGCTCGACGACGTCTACAAGTACCTCTAGGCCCAGGCCCGGAACCCCCCTACACCCACACCGAACAGGTAAGGAACTGACCTCCATGCTGCGCATCGCCGTCCCCAACAAGGGTTCGCTCTCGGGTCCTGCGGCGGAGATGCTCCATGAGGCCGGCTACCGGCAGCGCAAGGACGCCAAGGAGCTGGTCCTGGTCGACCCGGGCAACCAGGTCGAGTTCTTCTTCCTGCGTCCGCGCGACATCGCCGTGTACGTCGGCTCCGGCCGTCTCGACG
The DNA here is from genome assembly GCF_042802195.1 of Kitasatospora sp. NPDC057500. NCBI lineage: Bacteria > Bacillati > Actinomycetota > Actinomycetes > Kitasatosporales > Streptomycetaceae > Kitasatospora > Kitasatospora sp. NPDC057500. The sequence goes on from NZ_JBHVER010000087.1 coordinate 20,967, forward strand.
TCGGCATCACCGGCCGCGACCTGCTGCTGGACTCGCACTCCAACGCCGAGGAGGTGCTCGCGCTCGGCTTCGCCGGCTCGACCTTCCGCTTCGCCCGCCCGGTCGGTGTGGACGTCGACGACGTCAAGGGCCTGGAGGGCCTGCGGATCGCCACCTCCTACACCGGCCTGGTCGAGCAGCACCTCGCCGACCACGGGGTGAAGGCCACCGTCACCAAGCTGGACGGCGCGGTGGAGACCGCGGTGCAGCTGGGCGTCGCCGATGTGATCGCCGACGTGGTGGAGACCGGCACCAGCCTGCGCAACGCCGGCCTCGAAGTGTTCGGCGACCCGATCCTGATCTCGGACGCCGTGGTGATCCGCCCCAAGGGCGCCGGTGAGGACCCGGCCGTCGAGCAGTTCCTGCGCCGCCTCCAGGGCGTGCTGGTGGCCCGCCGCTACGTGCTGATGGACTACGACATCCGCGCCGAGAACGTCTCCGCCGCCGTCGCGCTGACCCCCGGCCTGGAGTCGCCGACCGTCTCCCCGCTGCACACCGAGGGCTGGGTGGCGGTCCGCTCCATGGTGCTCCGCAAGGAGGCCCAGCAGATCATGGACGACCTGTGGGGCATCGGCGCCCGGGCCATCCTGGTGACCAACATCCACGCCTGCCGCCTCTGAGCGACCCCCGGGCGTAAGCACCGGTTGAATGGGGTGGGGCCGCCGTCCGGCGTCCCCACCCCTTCCCGTGTCCCGTACCACTCGAACCAGCACCCCCGGAGCCCCCTCGTGTCCACCCCCGCCGAGTTCCCCGTCACCTGGGCCCCGCGCCGCACCCGCGCCGTGCTGCTGCCGGTCTGCGCGCTGCTGGTGGTGCTGTTCGCCGTGATGGCGGTCGCCCTGCCCGCGAACTGGCAGCTCAACGACCGGATCATGATGGCGGCCAGCGGCGTGCTGTTCGCCGGCGTCGGCCTGATGCTGGCCCGGCCGCGGGTCAGTGCCGACGCCCAGGGCGTGACCGTGGTCAACTTCGTCCGCCGCCGCCGGCTGGCCTGGGCGGAGATCGTCGGCGTGAACTTCCGCCAGGGCGACCCGTGGGCCACCCTCGACCTCGCCGACGGCACCTCGCTGGCCGCCGTCGGCATCCAGTCCGGCGTCGGCAAGGCCCAGGCCATCGCCGACGCCCGCGCGCTGCGCGACCTGGTCGCCCACCACAGCGGCTGAACACCGGGCCCGCGGCCGAACACCGGGCCCGCGGCCGAACGGCAGGCCGGGGGACGAGCACCGGGCCGGTGACTGCAACCGCTCCCCGGGCGCGTCCGAACGGGGATCCTACATCCGTACGGGTATGGTCTACGCTGGTAAAAGCGGGGCAAAGACGTTGTCCTGCCCGAAAACGACCAGAGGAGTGACACTCCCCGTCCATGGACGATCCGTCCGGTAGTACCTGCGCCGCCCATCTTCCGACCACCGGAAGGCAGGCGGCACTGTGATCACGGCCTGGCTGCTGCTCTTCGCGGCCCTCCTGCTCATCCTCGCCAACGGCCTCTTCGTGGCCGCCGAGTTCGCCTTCGTGACCGTGGAGCGCGGCGCCGTCGAGCGCGCCGCCGAGGCCGGGGACGCCAAGTCCGGCCGGGTCTCCCGGGCCCTGCGACACCTCTCCTTCGAGCTCTCCGGCGCCCAGCTCGGCATCACCGTCACCTCGCTGGTGGTCGGCATGCTCGCCGAGCCGGCGCTGTCGACCCTGCTGAAGCCGGTGTTCACCGGTATCGGCCTGCCCGCCGGGGCCGCCCGCGGCGCCGCCGTGGTGATCGGCATGCTGCTCGCCACTGTCGTGCAGATGGTGATCGGCGAGCTCGTCCCGAAGAACTGGGCGATCTCCCATCCGCTCCAGGTGGCCCGCGCGGTCGCCGCCCCGCACATGGCGTTCTCCCGGGTCTGCCGGCCGCTGATCAGCGTGCTGAACGGCTCCGCGGACCGCACCGTGCGCGCCTTCGGCATCGAGCCGCAGGAGGAGCTGGGCCACGCCCGCACCCCCGCCGAGCTGGTCTCGCTCGCCCGGCACTCCGCCAAGGCGGGCGCCATAGACGAGGAGTCGGCCACCCTGTTCGTGCGGACCCTCGGCCTCGGCGACCTCACCGCCGAGTCGGTGATGACCCCGCGCGTCGACGTGTCCGCCCTCCAACGCGACGCCAGCGCCGCCGACGTCCTCAACCTCACCCGGGCCACCGGCCTGTCCCGCTTCCCGGTCTACGCCGACAGCCTGGACGAGGTCACCGGCACCGTCACGCTCAAGGACGCGCTGGCCGTCCCGGCCGAGCGGCGCGCCGCCGTCCGGGTCGGCGACCTCGCCGTCCCGCCGCTGCTGGTGCCCGAGACGCTCCCCGCCGAGCGGCTGCTCGACCAGCTGCGCCGGCTCCAGCCGATGGCCATCGTGGTCGACGAGTACGGCGGCACCGCAGGCGTGGTCACCGTCGAGGACATCGTCGAGGAGATCGTCGGAGCGGTGCAGGACGAGCACGACCCCGCCGACACCCCCGAACTGCTGCTGCTGCCGCCGGTCGACGGGCAGCCCGTCTGGGCCGCCGACGGCCGCGCCCGGCTCGACCAGCTGGAGGCCATCGGCCTGCACGCCCCGGAGGGCCCGTACGAGACGCTGGCCGGCCTGGTCGCCGACCTGCTCGGCAAGCTCCCCAACCCCGGTGAGCAGGCCGAACTGCCCGGCTGGCGGTTCACCGTCGAGGCCGTCGACCGGCACCGGACCAGCCGGGTCCGGGTGGAACGGACCGCACAGCACCACCACTTCCTGGGCGACGACGAGGACGGGACCCGATGACCGCGCTCCAACTGGCCGTCGCGCTCCTGCTCCTGCTCGGCAACGCCTTCTTCGTCGGCGCCGAGTTCGCCGTCGTCTCGGTCCGGCGCAGCCAGATCGAACCGCTCGCCGAGGCCGGCAACAAGCGCGCCCGCACCGTGCTGCACGCGCTGTCCAACGTCTCCGCGATGCTCGCCGCCGCCCAGCTCGGCATCACCGTCTGCTCGCTGGGCCTGGGCGCGCTCGCCGAGCCGACCATCGCCCACCTGCTGGAGGGCCCGTTCCACGCGATCGGCATCCCCGCCGGCCTCCAGCACCCGCTGGCGTACGGCATCGCGCTGGCCGTCGTGGTCTACCTGCACATGGTGATGGGCGAGATGGTGCCGAAGAACATGGCGCTGGCCGGCCCCGAGAAGGCCGCGCTCTGGCTCGGCCCGCCGCTGGACCGCCTGGCCCGCTGGCTGGCCCCGGTGATCGCCTTCCTCAACACCTTCGCCAACGGCGTGCTCAAGCTGTTCAAGGTGGAGAGCAAGGACGAGGTGGAGTCGGTGTTCACCACCGAGCAGCTGATGTACCTGCTCGCCGACTCCGGGGACGCCGGCCTGCTGGAGAAGGACCGCCAGGAGCGCCTGGAGGACGCCCTGGAGATGGGCCGCCGCCCGCTCACCGACGTCCTGCTCACCCCCGAGCAGCTGGTCACCGTGGACACCAAGGTGACCGCCGCCCAGATCGAGGAGCTGGCGCTGCGCACCGGCTTCTCACGCTTCCCGGTCACCGACGGCGACCCGGCCGGCCACGGCTACCTCGGATACCTGCACCTCAAGGACGTCCTGGACGTCGAGGACCCGACGGTGCCCGTCCCGGCCCGCCTGTGGCGGCCGATCACCGTCCTGCGCGGCACCCTGCCGCTGGACGACGCGCTGGGCGCGATGCGCCGGGCCGCCTGCCACCTCGCGGCCGTCCTCGACCAGGACGGGCGCACGCTCGGCGTGGTGATGCTGGAGGACGTGCTGGAGGAGCTGGTCGGCGAGGTGCACGACCCGGACCACCGCTCGGCGGCGTGAGTTCCTGAAGCCGCTTCGCTCTCGGCGATTCCGCTCTGAGCGTGCGCCCGTTCCCATGCCGGCCACCCGATGTGCAGGGTGGTCGGCATGAGACTTCTCCTGCTGGGTGGTACGGAGTTCGTGGGGCGGGCCGTCGCCGAGGCGGCGCTGGAGCGGGGATGGGAGGTGACGGTCTTCCACCGGGGGACGCGTGCCGCGCCGCCCGGGACGCGGGTCCTGCACGGGGACCGCACGGCCGGGGACGGGCTCGCCGCCCTGGCCGAGGGGGAGTGGGACGCGGTGGTGGACACCTGGTCGGCCGCCCCGTCGGTGGTGCGCGACAGCGCCCGCCTGCTGGCCGGCCGGGCCGGCCGCTACGCGTACGTGTCCAGCCGGTCGGTGTACGCCTACCCGACGCCGGCCGGGTCCGACGAGAGCGCCCCGGTGGTGGACGGCTCGCCGGACGACGGCGAGGTGCCGTACGCCGAGTCCAAGCGCGGCGGCGAGCTGGCGGCGCTGGACGCGTTCGGCGACCGGGCGCTGCTGATCCGCGCCGGGCTGATCGTCGGACCGTACGAGAACATCGGTCGGCTGCCCTGGTGGCTGAACCGGATCGCCCGCGGCGGCCCGGTGCTCGCCCCCGGCCCGCGCGACCTCGCCCTCCAGTTCATCGACGTCCGGGACCTCGCCGCCTGGACTCTGGACGCCGTCGAGGCGGGCCTCGGCGGCCCGTACGACCTGGTCGGCCCGCGCGGGCACTGCACCACGGGCGAGCTGCTGGAGGCCTGCGCGGCGGTCACCGGCGGGGACGCCGAGCTGCGCTGGACGGCTCCGGAGGCGATCGCCGCCGCCGGGATCGCGCCGTGGACGGAGCTGCCGTTCTGGACCCCGCCGGGCGAGCTGTACGACACGGTGCACGGCACGGACGTCGGCAAGGCGCTGGCGGCCGGGCTGCGCTGCCGCCCGGTCGCCGAGACGGTCGCCGACACCTGGGCGTGGCTGCGCTCGATCGGCGGCGTCGCCCCGCAGCGCCCGGACCGGCCCGCGGTGGGCCTGGACCCGGCGAAGGAGGCCGAGGCGCTGGCCGGCTGACGCCCACGCCTGTCGGGGCAGCGGCCGGGGCGGGAGCGTAGGGGCCGGGGCTACCCGCTCTGGCCCCGGCCGTCGATCAGCTCGCCGTACGCCTGCACCAGGTCCGGCAGCCGCAGGGTGGCGAGGTCCTCCCGGCCGGGCGGCTCGCGCAGCAGGGTGAGCCGCAGGTCCCGGTAGGCGCAGGACTTCTCGTACAGGGTGCGGATGAACCGGCCGTTGCCGAGGTCGTCGATCCAGCCCTCGCGGACCACATGGGTGCAGATCGAGGCCAGCTCCTCGGCGGCGTCCTCGTCCCAGCCGTCGCCGTCCTGGCCGGCGAGCGCGGCGCCGATCGCGGTCAGCTCACCGGGGCGGTAGCTGGGGAAGTCGACCCGGGTGGTGAAGCGGGAGTTGAGGCCGGGGTTGGTGGCCAGCAGCCGGTTCATGCCCTCGGGGTAGCCGGCCAGGATCACCACCAGCCGGTCCCGGTTGTCCTCGGCGCGCTTGAGCAGCACCTGGAGCGCCTCGTCGCCGTACGCGTCGCCCTTGCTGTAACCGGAGTTGGAGAGGCTGTAGGCCTCGTCGATGAAGAGCACGCCGTCCAGCGCGGAGTCGATCAGCTCATTCGCCTTGACCGCCGTCTGGCCGAGGAACTCGCCGACCAGGTCCGCGCGTTGCGCCTCCACCAGATGGTCGCCGGAGAGCAGGCCGAGGGCGTGGAAGACCCGGCCGAGGATCCGCGCGACGGTGGTCTTGCCGGTGCCGGAGGGGCCGGAGAAGACGAAGTGGCGCTTGGGCGGCTGGACCGGCAGGTCCTGTTCGGCGCGCAGCCGGGCCATCCGCAGCTGCGCGGAGAGTGCTCTGACCTGCCGCTTGACCGGCTCCAGGCCGACCATCCGGGAGAGTTCGGCCAGTGCTGCGTCCAACTCGGCCTGGTCGCCCTCGCGTTCGAGCGCCGGGTAGGCGCTGGTGACGCGGGGGAGGACGGCCTCGCCGCGCGCCGGGGCGGGCGCCGCCGGGGAGACGGCGGCGGGCTGCGGGGCGGTGGAGCCGGAGCGCCCGCCGGTGGTGAGCGGGGGCGGCGTCCCGGCGCCGCCGGAGCGGTTGTCGGTGCCCGCGCCGCCCGGTCCGGCGGCGGTCGGTACGACCGGGTAGCAGTCGCCGTCCGGCGCGGTCCCGTCCGGCTCGGCGTCACCCGCCTCGCCCGCCGCGTCCGGCCCGCCGGTCGGCGGCGCGTCCGCCATCGGCCCGTCGAGGAGCGGCCCGTCGAGGACCGGTCCGCCGAAGGGGTCCGGCAGGCCGGGGGAGCCGGTCGCGGGGTCCGTGCCCAACGGCTCGAAGTCCAGCAGCGCGGTGTCCAGCACGTCGTCCTCGGGCCCGCCCACCCGCCCGGCCTCCCGGCCGCCGGCCCCGAGGGAGTCCAGCAGGGTGTCGGCGACGGCGTCCTCGGCCGAGATCGCCGCGAGCCGGGCCGCGGTGTCCATGAACGACGGATCCGCCCGGTGCACCGCCCGGTAGAGCGGTAACGCGGCCGCGCTGCGCCCGGCGCCCTCGTAGGCGCGGCCCAGCCAGTAGCGCAGCTCCTTGCGCTGCGGCTGCTCGGAGCGGCAGCGGGCGAGCGAGGCGGCCAGCGGGGCCTGGGCCTGGGCGCACATGTCCAGCCGGACCCGCGCCATGCCGGCGAACAGCCCGGCCTCGATGCCGAGCAGCTGGTCGTCGAGCAGCCGGTCGGTGTCCTGGATCAACTGCTCCCAGTCCTTGAGCAGATAGGAGCGGCAGGCGTGCAGGAAGCGCGCCGACGGGTCCTCGGCCGGGGCCGGGCACTGCCCCAGCGCCTGGTCCAGTTCGGTGAGGTGGCGGCCGTCCAGCCAGTGCGAGGCGTGCGCGAGGGCGAGGTCGCGGGGGGTCTCCAGCACCGGCTGCACCCACCAGCCGAGCCAGTACCAGGAGCTGAGCGGCCGGGCGTGCCGGCGGCGCTGCTCGCCGAACCGCTTGCGGTGGCGGTACATCGCGAGCAGCGCGCCGGAGGTGTCGCTGCGCAGCGCGTGCAGGCCGAGCCAGGCGTCGGCCATGCCGGGGTCGAGCCGCACGGCGGCGCGGAACTCCTCCTCGGCGCGGCTGTACGCCCCGGCCGTGTACGCGTCCATGGCACGCAGCCAGGCGCGGTCGGCGAGCCGGTTCGGCGCCGGGCCGCCCGCGTTGTCGCTCTGGGAACTCTCCGTCGTCACTCACGCCCCCCGCGGTGTGGCTCGGGGCCCGGCCGGTGCGGTGGTGCGCGGACCCCACCGGTGGTCGTCTGCCCCCGGGGCGCATATGCGCCTGTCAGGAATCGTACCGGCGCGGAGCTGATCCGGAAGGGTGCCGCGCGATGTCAAAAGCGATCGGGCGGGCGGCCGTTGACGGGCGGCCGGAGCGGGGGAGGGCGGACCGGACGGTATCCCCGGCTCACGGGGGAACAAGTCGGGGATACCGGGTCCGAGGTTGCGGAATCAGCGGTTCCGGCAACGAATGAGAACCTATTTCGTGGCGATAGCGCAGGTCAAGGGGGTTGTTGAAGGTTCACCGACGGTGCCCGGCGCGATCCGCCCGGTCACCCCGTCGACCACCGTGCCGGCGAACGGGCGGCTCGGGTCGGCGGCGAAATGCGCCGATTCGGCGACGGCCCAGCCGGCCCAGAACTCCGCCAGCTCCGGTCCGTCCCGCTGCTCACCGCGCCGCCGGGCCGCCGCCGCGTCGAGTTCCATCCACACCAGCCGGCTCAGCCAGGGGCGCACCGCGCGCCGCCCGGCGCCCACCCCCTCGATCAGTACCACCGGTGCGAGCGGCACCGCGGCCGTCCCGGCGAACCGGCGCAGCGTCCAGTCGTACACCCGGTGCGCCGCGTCCCGCCCCGCCGCCAGCGGCTCCAGCACCTCGGTGCGCAGCCGCTCCGTCCAGCCGAACGGCTCGGCGTGGGTCGCCAGGTCGTCCAGGTGCACCACCGGGGCGCCGCCGAGCGCGGCGGCCAGCCGGGCGGCGAAGGTCGTCTTGCCCGAACCCGCGTGCCCGTCCACCGCGACCAGCCGCACCGGGCCGCAGGACGGCGGCAGCGCCCGCAGTCCGTCGGCGAGCGCGGCGAGCGCGTCCCGGACGGCCCGGGCGCCGGACGCGTCGGGCGCGTCGGCGGTGCGGGGCCCCATTACCGGGGCGGCGGAGGTCTCGGAAGCAGCCACAACGTCAACCCTACGGGGGGCCGTACGCCGATGCGGACAGTGATCCGATGCAGGTCGTGACGGCAGCGCCATGATCGGGCATACTCGCATCGCCGAGCATGTGAACGGCCGTTCACCGCGATCCGGTGCCGGCCGGGCCGAGCTGCCACACCCCGCGCGGGCCCGAATCACACCCCGGGGCGCGCACGACCGAGGAGGCGACCAGCCGCCATGACCACCTCCCCCGCGAAGGCCGTCGACCGCCAGCTCCCCAGCGAGGAGGCCCGCGAGCTCCTCGGCCTCACCCGTGACCTGGTCCAGCGCGAGCTGCTGCCGCGCGCCGCGCAGGACGAGGCCGCCGGCCGGTTCCCGCGCGAGGTCTTCCGCACGCTCGGCGAGGCCGGGCTGCTCTCGCTCCCCTACGAGGAGCGCCACGGCGGCGGCGACCAGCCCTACGAGGTCTACCTCCAGGTCCTGGAGGAGCTGGCGGCCGGCTGGCTGGCCGTCGGCCTCGGCGTCAGCGTGCACACCCTGTCCTGCCACGCCCTCGCGACGTTCGGCACCGACGAGCAGCGCGAGCGCTGGCTGCCCGGCATGCTCTCCGGCGAGCAGCTCGGCGCCTACTGCCTCTCCGAGCCGCAGTCGGGCTCCGACGCCGCCGCCCTGCGCACCCGCGCCGACCTGGACGGCGACGAGTACGTGGTGAACGGCACAAAGGCCTGGATCACCCACGGCGGCCAGGCCGACTTCTACAGCGCGCTGGTGCGCACCGGCGAGGAGGGCGCCCGCGGGATCAGCTGCCTGCTGGTGCCCGGCACCCAGCCCGGCCTCTCGGCGGCCCCGCCGGAGCAGAAGATGGGCATGAAGTCCTCGCCGACCGCCCAGCTGCACTTCGACGGCGCCCGGGTCCCGCGCGAGCGGCTGATCGGCGCCGAGGGCCAGGGCTTCCAGATCGCGCTCGCCGCGCTGGACTCCGGCCGGCTCGGCATCGCCGCCTGCGCGATCGGCGTCGCCCAGGCCGCGCTCGACCTCGCCGTCGACTACGCGCGCACCCGGCGCCAGTTCGGCCGCCCGATCGCCGACTTCCAGGGCCTGTCGTTCATGCTCGCCGACATGGCCACCCAGATCGAGGCCGGCCGCTCGCTCTACCTGTCCGCGGCCCGCCGCCGCGACGCCGGTCTGGCGTTCTCCAAGGAGGCGGCGATGGCGAAGCTGTTCTGCACCGACGCCGCGATGCGGGTGGCCACCGACGCCGTCCAGGTGCTCGGCGGCTACGGCTACACCCAGGACTTCCCGGCCGAGCGCTTCATGCG
>NZ_JBHVER010000088.1:0-30354 GCF_042802195.1 Kitasatospora sp. NPDC057500
CCCCGGCACGCGAGGAAGGACTGGCGAGCCGGGCCGGCCGGACGGGCGTGTCCCGCGCCCGTCGATCCGCTTGAGGTGCGGCGATCACCCGGTCGAGCGGTCACCCGACATGACCGTTCCGGGAGAGTCGTTTCGCCACGCACCCAGCGGTGGCGGAGGTGATCCGACCCGAGGGTCAGATCGCGACGCCGTGCGCCCGCAGGTAGGCGATCGGGTCGACGTCCGAGCCGTACTCCGAGCCGGTGCGGATCTCGAAGTGCAGGTGCGGGCCGGTCACGTTGCCGGTGGCGCCGGAGAGGCCGATCTGCTGGCCGGCGGTGACGGTCTGGCCGACCTTCACGCCGATCGAGGAGAGGTGCGCGTACTGGGCGTACTTGCCGTCGGCGAGCTTGATCTCGACCTCGTTGCCGTAGGCGCCGCCGTTGCCGGCCTTCACCACGGTGCCGGCCGCGACGGCGCGCAGCGGGGTGCCGGTGGGGGCGACGAAGTCGGCGCCGGTGTGGTGGCCGGAGGACCACATCGAGCCGGCCACGCCGTAGGCGGTGCCGAGCTTCGGGTTGGCCAGCGGGGCGAAGAAGCCGGAGGTGGAGGCGACCGGGGCCGCGACCGGGGCGACGGCGGCCGGAGCGGCGGGCTTCGCGGCCGGGGCGGCCGGCTTGGTGGCCGGGGCGGCGGGCTTGGTGGCGGGCGCGGCCGGCTTGGTGGCCGGCTTGGTGGCCGGAGCAGCCGGCTTGGCGGCCTGGGCGGCGGGCTTCGCGGCCGGGGCGGCCGGCTTGGCAGCAGGCGCGGCGGGCTTCGCGGCCGGGGCGGCCGGGGCGGCCTTGGTGCCGAGCGCGAGCTTCTGGCCCGGGAATATCAGGTTCGGGTTGGCGCCGACGACCGAGCGGTTGTGCTCGTACAGCGCCTGCCAGCCACCGTCGACGTTCTTGGCGGCGGCGATCTTCGACAGGGTGTCCCCGCCGACGACCTTGTAGCTCTCCTCGACCGGGGCGGCGGCCGGAGCGGCGGCCTGGGCGGCGGGAGCGGTCTGCGCGGCCGGGGCGGCGGGCTTGGCGGCCGGGAGCTCGTGGGCCTGGGCGCTGACGGTGGTGACCAGCGGAAGCGCGAAGGCGGCGCCGGTGACGGCGGTGGCGATGCCGATGCGGGCGGCGCGGGGCAGGGCGATACGACGAGCCTGTGCGGGCATGGAAGATGTCCTCTCCGACGCCTGCGAGGTGAGCTGTCGGGTTCGGGCTGGAGTTGCCCGGCCGCGCAAAGGCGGCTTCACCCCAAGCCGGACCTCGGAATTCGGGTCCGGCGACTTACCTGTGGGTCCCCCGCTCCTGCCGTACAGAGTTCGTTGCGTACCACCGGGCAGCGGCAGGACTAGGCGTTCCACCCGGTGGCCACCCGGGCTGACGCCGGGCGGTCGCTGAACTAAAACTCATCCGTTCGGGTGAAGCAATGTCGATCTCCGAGACCCGGGACCAAAGTCCGGGGGCCGGTGACGCTCCGCATGAAAGGCATGCACAGTACGCACACAATCCATTTACACCGTGCACGTGATCCACGACCCTGCGCCGATATCGGAATCAGTACGCACACGATCACTCACGCAACGGACATCCTCCCGACACGCCCCCGGTGACCCTTGTCACGTCGGCCCCACGGGACGGATCATGGGCCGTGGCCACCTCCGAGGCCGGCACCCTGCGGTTGGGCACCGCGCAGGGTCGCTGGGTACTTCTGGCGACGGTGCTCGGCTCCAGCATGGCGATGCTGGACGGGACCGTCGTGAACGTCGCGCTGCCCCGCATCGGCGCCGATCTCGGCGCTCAACTCGACGCCCTGCAATGGACGCTCAACGCCTATCTGCTCACCCTGGCGGGCCTGATCCTGCTCGGCGGCGCCCTCGGCGACCGGTACGGCCGGCGCCGGGTCTTCCTGGTCGGCGTGCTCTGGTTCGCCGCCGCCTCCGCGGCCTGCGCCGCCGCCCCGAACATCGAGGTGCTGATCATCGCGCGCGCCGTGCAGGGCGTCGGCGGCGCGCTGCTCACCCCGGGCTCGCTGGCGATGCTCCAGGCGGTCTTCCACCCCGAGGACCGTTCGGCGGCGGTCGGCCTCTGGTCCGGACTCGGCGGGGTGTCGGCGGCGGTCGGCCCGTTCCTCGGCGGCTGGCTGGTGGACGGCCCCGGCTGGCGCTGGATCTTCCTGCTGAACCTGCCGCTCGCCGCCCTGGTGGTGGCGGTGTCCGCCCGGCACGTGCCGGAGAGCCGGGACGAGTCCGCGACCGGCCGCTTCGACGCGCTCGGCGCGGTGCTGGCCGCCCTGGCGCTGGGCGCCGTCACCTACGCGCTGACCGCCGCCGGCAAGGGCCTGTCCGCCGCGGTCTGGGTCACCGGCGCGGCGGGCCTGCTGCTCGGCGCCGCCTTCGTCGCGGTCGAGCGCCGCACCCCGGAGCCGATGCTCCCGCTGGGACTGTTCTCCTCCCGGCTGTTCACCGCCGTGAACCTGGTCACCCTCGCCGTCTACGCGGCGTTCAGCGGCGTCTTCTTCCTCCTGGTCGTCCAGCTGCAGATCGTCTCCGGGTTCTCCCCGCTGGTCTCCGGGCTGGCCCTGGTGCCGATCACCGTGATCATGCTGGCGCTGTCCGCCCGGGCAGGCCGGCTGGGCAAGCGGATCGGCCCCCGGCTGCCGCTCACCGTGGGCCCGCTGCTCTGCGCGGCCGGGGTGCTGCTGATGCTGCGGATCGGCCCCGACGCCTCGTACTGGACGGACGTGCTGCCCGCCGCCGCGGTGATGGGCAGCGGCATGGTGCTGCTGGTCGCGCCGCTGACCGCCACCGTGCTGGCGGCGGTGGACGTGCGGCACGCGGGCATCGCCAGCGGGGTCAACAACGCCGCGGCCCGGGCGGCCGGCCTGCTGGCGGTCGCCGCGCTGCCCGCACTGGCCGGCCTCAGCGGCGACGACTACCAGGAGCCGGACGCGGTCGACTCCGCCTTCCGCATCGCGATGCTGATCTGCGCCGGCCTGCTCGTGGCCGGCGGGCTGATCGCGCTGGCCACCGTCCACGGCAACGTACTGGCCCCGGAGGACGAGCACCCAGTCGCCGAACCCGACTGCCGCTACGCCTGCGCCACCAACGCCCCGCCCCTCGACCCCGGCCACCCGGCCGCGGCATCGGCCGCGGCCTCGGCCGAACACGGCGAGGGCCCCGCCACCTCATCGGCAACGGGGCCCTGAACGGCGGACCGGCGAACCGGCGAACCGTCAGAGGATGTCGCCCGGCGCGTACTTGGCCGCCTCCGGGTACGCGGCCGCGACGGCCTCGACCTGGCGGACGACCTCGGCGACCTGCGCGCCGGCCGCACCCGTGAAGGACAGCTTGTCGGCCAGCAGCGCGTCCAGCGCGGCCCGGTCCAGCGGGATCCGCCCGTCGTTCGCCAGCCGGTCCAGCAGCTCGTTCTCCCGGGCGCCGGCCCGCATCGCGAGCGCGGAGGCGACGGCGTGCTCCTTGATGACCTCGTGCCCGGTCTCCCGGCCGACGCCCGCGCGCACCGCGCCCATCAGCACCTTGGTGGTGGCCAGGAACGGCAGGTAGCGGTCCAGCTCGGCCTCGATCACGGCCGGGAAGGCGCCGAACTCGTCGAGGACGGTCAGGAAGGTCTCCAGCAGGCCGTCGAAGGCGAAGAAGGCGTCCGGCAGCGCGACCCGGCGGACGACCGAGCAGGAGACGTCGCCCTCGTTCCACTGGTCGCCGGCCAGCTCGCCGGTCATCGACGCGTAGCCGCGCAGGATCACGGCCAGGCCGTTCACACGCTCGCAGGAGCGGGTGTTCATCTTGTGCGGCATCGCCGAGGAGCCGACCTGGCCCTCCTTGAAGCCCTCGGTCACCAGCTCGTGGCCGGCCATCAGGCGGATGGTCTTGGCCAGGCTGGACGGCGCGGCGGCCAGCTGGACGAGGGCGGTCAGCACCTCGAAGTCCAGCGAGCGCGGGTAGACCTGGCCGACGCTGGTGAGCACGTTCTCGAAGCCGAGGTGCGCGGCGACCCGGCGCTCCAGCTCGGACAGCTTGTCGGTGTCGCCGCCGAGCAGGTCCAGCATGTCCTGCGCGGTGCCGACCGGGCCCTTGATCCCGCGCAGCGGGTAGCGGGCGATCAGCTCCTCCAGGCGGCGGAAGGCGACCAGCAGCTCGTCGGTGATCGACGCGAAGCGCTTGCCCAGGGTGGTGGCCTGCGCGGCCACGTTGTGCGAGCGGCCGGCCATGACCAGCTCGGCGTGCTCGGCGGAGAGCCGGCCGAGGCGGACCAGCACGGCGACGACGCGGTCACGGACGTGCTCCAGCGACTGCCGGATCTGCAGCTGCTCGACGTTCTCGGTCAGATCCCGGGAGGTCATGCCCTTGTGGATCTGCTCGTGGCCGGCGAGGTCGCTGAACTCCTCGATGCGGGCCTTGACGTCGTGCCGGGTGACCCGCTCACGGGCGGCGATGGAGGCGAGGTCGACCTGGTCGATCACCCGCTCGTAGTCGGCGACGGCGGTGGCGGGCACCTCGACGCCGAGGTCCTGCTGGGCCTTCAGGACGGCGAGCCAGAGGTGGCGCTCAAGCACCACCTTGTGCTCGGGGGACCAGAGCTGGGCCAGGGTCGCCGAGGCGTACCGGGAGGCCAGGACATTGGGGATCTGGGGCTTCGCGCTCACGCTTCGCAAGCCTAACAGCCGAGGTCAGCCGGAACGGCCCGGGCTCGGGTAGGCTGGGACGGTTGAGCCGCCACAGCCGTACAGCCTGCAAACTCCTCACCGCAAGGATACCACAGCCATGAACGGATCTCCAGCGGTTCCCGCGCCGACGACCGGAACGGACGCCCGCCTCGACGAGGCCCTGCACGCCGAACAGACCAGGCTGACCGGCCTCTACGCCCACCTGGACGCCGCCCGCGAACGCGCCCGCCGGGCCCTCGCGGCGGCCGGCCGCGAGGTCGGCCCGGGCGGCACCCATCAGGCCCGGTTGGAACGCGAACTGCGCGCCGCCGAGGCCGCCCGCCGCGCCGCGCGACTGGACGCCGTCGAGCGCGGCCTCTGCTTCGGCCGGCTCGACCACCGCGACGGCACCGTCCGCTACATCGGCCGGACCGGCCTCGTCGACGAACTCGACGAGACGTACGAGCCGGTCCTGGTCGACTGGCGCGCCCCCGCCGCCCGCCCGTTCTACACCGCCACCCCGGCCGCCCCGGGCGGCCTGGTCCGCCGCCGCCACCTGCACACCCGCGGCCGCACCCTCACCGGCCTGGACGACGAGGCGCTCGACCTGGCGGGCCTCGACGAGGGAGGGCGGCGCGGCCTGGTCGGCGAGGCGGCGCTGCTGGCCGCCCTCGACCGCGAGCGCACCGGCCGGATGGGCGCCGTCGTCGCCACCATCCAGGCCGAGCAGGACCGGGTGATCCGCGCCCCGCTGCCCGGCGCACTGGTCGTCCAGGGCGGCCCCGGCACCGGCAAGACGGTCACCGCCCTGCACCGCGCCGCCTATCTGCTGTACACGCACCGCGCGGTGCTGGAGCGGCGCGGCGTCCTGGTGGTCGGGCCCAACCCGGCCTTCCTGCACTACATCGAGCAGGTCCTGCCCGCGCTCGGCGAGAGCGAGGTGGTGCTGCGCACCGTCGGCGAACTGTTCCCCGGCGTCCGGGCCGCCGTCGAGGACCCGCCGGCCGCCGCCGTCGTCAAGGGCGGGCCGTGGATGGCCGACGCGGTCCGGCGCGCCGTCGGGGCCCACCAGTCGCTCCCCGCCGGCGGACTGCACCTCGGCGAGCACCTGCGGCTGCCCCGCCGGGTCTGCGCCGAGGCCCGGACGGCCGCCCGCGGTCTGCGCCTGCCGCACAACGAAGCGCGGGCGTTCTTCCTGCGCACCCTGCTCGACGCCCTCGCGGTGGCGCAGGCGCTCTCCCTCGGCCGCCCGTACGACGAGGAGGAGGCCCGCTACGCCCCGCGCGAGCTCTGGGAGCAGCCCGGCGTCCGCACCGAACTCGACGCCCTGTGGCCCGTCCTGACGCCGCAGCGACTCATCGACCGGCTGCTGTCCGACCCCGCCCTGCTGGCCGTGGCGGCGCCCGGCCTCTCCCCCGCCGAGCGGGCCGCCGTACTGCGCCCGGCCGGCGCGCCGTGGACCACCGGGGACGTCCCGCTGCTCGACGAGGCGGCGGAACTCCTCGGCGAGGACGGCACCGTGACCCGGGCCCGCGCCCGCGCCGCCGAACGGGTGCTGGACGAGGAACGCGCATACGCGGACGGTGTGCTCACCGTCACCGGCCAGCAGGACGACGCCACCCTGGACGCCGGCCTGCTCGCCGAGCGCTTCCGCGACACCGGCCCGGACCGCACCGCCGCCGAGCGGGCCGCCGGGGACCGCCGCTGGGCGTACGGGCACGTGGTGGTCGACGAGGCCCAGGAGCTGTCCGCGATGGCCTGGCGCACCGTGCTGCGCCGGGTGCCGACCCGCTCGCTGACCATCGTCGGCGACCTCGCCCAGACCGCCTCACCGGCCGGGGCCGGGTCCTCCTGGGCGGAGCTGCTGGACCGCGAACTGCCGGGCCGCTGGCGCGAGGAGCGGCTCACCGTGAACTACCGCACCCCGGCCGCGATCATGGCGCCGGCGGCGGCGGTGCTGCGCGCCCACGCGCCCGGCCAGGAGCCGCCCGAGGCGGTCCGGGAGACCGCCGAACGCCCGCGCGTCGTCCCGGTCCCGGACGGCGACTACGCCGCGGCACTGGCCGCGCTGCCCAGCGGCCCCGGCACCCTCGGGGTGATCGCCCCCGACGCCGTCGCCGCCGCCCTCGGGGCGCTGACCGTCCGCGAGGCCAAGGGCCTGGAGTACGACGCGGTCGCCCTGGTCGACCCCGCCGCCCTGCTCGCCCAGGGCGCGGCGGACCTCTACGTCGCCCTCACCCGCGCGACCCGGCGCCTCACCCTGCTCCACCACACCCCGCTGCCGCCCGTCCTCGCGACGGCCCTGGCCGCCGCCGGCTAGGCGGTGCGCCCGCTGAGCACCGGGAGGACCTGGAGACAGATCGAGTGCAGCGCCGCGCGCTGCTCGCCGTCGAGGCTCTCGAAGGCCTGGTGGGTGCGGCCCATCTCGCCGCGGATCAGCGCCAGGATCTCCCGGCCCTGCTCGGTGATGACCACGATCTTGACCCGCCGGTCGCCCGCCGAGGCCTCCCGGCGGGCCAGGCCCAGCGACTCCAGCCGGTCGACGATCCCGGTCACGTTGGAGGCGTCACAGCCCAGCCGCCCGGCCAGCGCGCGCATCGGCACCGGCTCCTGGACGGCGCCGAGCGCCTTGGCCTGCGAGGAGGAGAGACCGTGCCGGGCCGCGGCGGCCGCGAAGTCCTGGAAGTACGCACCGCCGACTGCGGCCAGCGCCTCCATCAGCTCGGCGTTGGTCGGTACGGTCGTGCTCGTCGTCGAACCCATGGGCTCAGCCTACGACCAACTGCTTCAGTAACTCAAGATTTAAGCACGGCAAAGGTCCGTCGCCGAACCGCCGCCCGAACCGCCGCCCGGATCAGCGTCCGAATCGCCGGCGTCCGGGAAACCCTCCTGCTCAGAGCACCAGCTGGTCGAACAGCCGGCGCAGCTCCGTCTCCGGGTCGGCGGTCAGCCCGGTGTGCACCGGGCCCGGCTGGACCACCGCGCTGCGCGGGGCGGTGAGCCAGCGGAACCGCTGCCCCGGGCTGTCCGCGGCGGCCGGACCGGCCTGCGGCCCGCCCGCGCAGACCGTCTCGATGCCGTGCAGTGCCCGCCGCACCGCGGAGACGTCGGCGACCGGGTCCAGCGCCAGCAGCCGCGCCTGGTCCAGATGGGTCCGCGCGGCCAGGTGGGAGCCGTGCCGGCAGTACAGCAGCACGCCCACGTTGACGCACTCGCCGCGCTCCACCCGGGGCACCGCCCGGATCACCGCGTACTCGTACTCGTGCAGCTCGGCCCTGATCGGCAGCGCCGAGCGCGCCGCCTCGCCCGCCCGGAGCTCGGCCGGCCCGGAGTCCGCCGACCAGGACAGCCGGGCCCCGGTCCGGCGGGCCCCGGACAGGTGGGACTCGGACAGGTGGGACTCGGAGAGGCCGAACTCCTCGAAGCCTGACCCGGTCATGCGGACACCTCCGGCAGCCAGTCGCGCGGACCGGCCAGTCGCGCGGTCAGCTGGGCGCGGTACGCCTCGCGCACCGCCCCGGGCGAGTCGAACCCGGGCTCGTCCGTCAGCCAGACGTCCGGGATCCGCGCCACCGCCTCCTCGATCGCCGCCTCGGCCAGCGGCGCGAGCGCCTTGTCGGCCGCGAGCAGGTCCGGCTCCGCACCCAGCAGCGCGTGGTCGGAGGCGTCGTACGGACGGCGGGTCCAGCCGGCCGCGCCCGCCCAGTGGTGGTGGAAGATCAGGCTCGCGCCGTGGTCGATCAGCCGCAGGCCGCCGGTGGCGACCAGCAGGTTGGGGTTGCGCCAGGAACGGTCGACGTTGCCGATCAGCGCGTCGAACCAGAGCACCTGCCCCGCCAGCCCGGCGTCCACGTCGAAGCAGACCGGGTCGAAGTTGAGCGCGCCGCTGACGAAGGCCATGCCCAGGTTGAGGCCGCCACTGGCCCGCATCTGGTCCTGGATCTGGGGATCCGGCTCGCTGCGGGCGAGCACCGGGTCCAGGTCGACCGTCACCAGTTCGGGCACCGGCAGGCCGAGCCGCCGGCCGAGTTCACCGGCCAGCACCTCGGCGACCAGCGCCTTGCGGCCCTGGGCCGCGCCGACCCACTTCAGCGCGTACAGCCGCCGGTCGTCGGCCTCGACCAGGCCCGGCATCGAGCCGCCTTCTCGCAGTGGCGTCACATAACGGACCGCCGTCACCTCGGGGAGCACGCCGGACAGCCTATCGGGCATATGCACGGGGCGGGTGTCGCCCGGCACGCTCGCCCGCCCGGGTCGTCCCGGTGGCAGCCCCGGCTGCTCCGTGCGAGTGTGGCGGACAGTAATCAGGGCACCCGACGGCACTGTGAGGGACGCACGATGGAACGAGCCCGGATCCTGATCGTCGGCGGCGGCTTCGCCGGACTGGAGTGCGCACGCCGCCTGGAGCGCAAGCTCTCCCCCTCGGAGGCGGAGATCTCCCTGGTCACCCCGTTCAGCTACCAGCTCTACCTGCCGCTGCTGCCGCACGTGGCCGCCGGGGTGCTCACGCCCCAGTCGGTGGCCGTCTCGCTGCGCCGCTCGCTGCGCCGCACCCACATCGTCCCCGGCGGTGCGATCGGCGTGGACCCGGCCTCCAAGGTCTGCGTGGTCCGCAAGATCACCGACGAGGTGGTGGCGCAGAAGTACGACTACCTGGTGCTGGCCCCCGGCAGCGTCACCCGCACCTTCGACATCCCCGGCCTGACCGACTACGCGCGCGGCATGAAGACCCTCGCCGAGGCGGCCTACGTCCGCGACCACGTGATCGCCCAGCTCGACCTCGCCTCGGCCTCCCCGGACCAGAAGGAGCGCGAGTCCCGGCTGCAGTTCGTGGTGGTCGGCGGCGGATACGCGGGCACCGAGACCGCCGCCTGCCTCCAGCGGCTCACCACGGCCGCCGCCCACCGCTACCCGCGGCTGGACGCCCGGCAGATCAAGTGGCACCTCATCGACATCGCGCCGAAGCTGATGCCCGAGCTGGGCGACGCCCTCGGGACCGCTGCCCTGGAGGTGCTGCGCGAGCGCGGCATCGAGGTGTCGCTGGGCGTCTCGGTGGCCGAGGTCGGTGCCGAGTCGGTCAAGTTCACCGACGGCCGGGTACTGCCCTGCCGGACGCTGATCTGGACGGCCGGCGTCGCGGCGAGCCCGCTGATCGCCACCCTGGACGCCGAGACGGTGCGCGGGCGGCTCGCGGTCACGGCGGAGATGCGGGTGCCGCAGTACGAGGGCGTCTTCGCGCTCGGCGACGCCGCCGCCGTCCCGGACCTCGCCAAGGGCGACGGCGCGGTCTGCCCGCCGACCGCCCAGCACTCGGCCCGCCAGGGCCGGGCGGTGGCCAGGAACGTGATCGCGGCGCTGCGCAACCAGCCGCTGGAGCCGTACTACCACAAGGACCTCGGCCTGGTCGTGGACCTCGGCGGCAAGGACGCCGTCTCCAAGCCGGTCGGGGTGGAGCTGCGCGGTGTGCCGGCCCAGCTGGTGGCCCGCGGCTACCACCTGATGGCGATGCGCACCAACGCCGCCAAGTTCCGGGTCGGCGCCAACTGGCTGCTCAACGCGACCGCCGGCGACGACTTCGTGCGCACCGGCTTCCTCGCCCGCCAGCCCGCCCGGCTGCGCGACTTCGAGTACACCGACGCCTATCTGACCAAGGACCAGGTCAGGGAGCACGCCCAGGCGCTGCTGGCCAAGGGGTGACCGGTGACCGGCCCCGGCGGCCCGCCGTCGACCGGTTCGGACCACCGGTGACCGCTCAGGAGCGGCGTCACACCAGCCGGGACGCCAGGCCCTCCGTGCCCAGCACCGCCGCCAGGTCCCCGGCCAGCCGGCGGGCGTCCACCGGGTCGAGCCGCGCCACGGTGATCCGCAGCCCGGGCGGTGACTGCAACCGGTAGCGCGCCCCGGGCGCCGCGACCCAGCCGCGCTGGACCAGCGCCGCGAGCGCGACGGCCTCGTCCGGCACCGGCACCCAGACGTTCAGCCCGCTCGCCCCGTACGCCGCGATCCCCCGCTCGGCCAGCGCGCCGATCAGCGCCTCCCGGCGCGCCCGGTAGGCGGCGGCCACCCGTCCGACCGGCGCCGCGTCGGTGCGCCACAGCTCGGCCACCGTGTGCTGGAGCAGGTGGCTGACCCAGCCGGCCCCCAGCCGCTGGCGGCCCAGCACCCGGCCGACGGTGTCCGCGTCCCCGACCGCGACCGACAGCCGCAGGTCCGGCCCGTACGCCTTGGCCGCCGAGCGGACCACCGCCCAGTGCGCCGGCCCGGCGCCGGCCAGCGGGTGGTAGGGCAGGTCGACGATGCCGTGGCCGTGGTCGTCCTCGATCAGCAGCACGTCCGGGCGGGCGGCCAGCACGGCGCGCAACTCGGCGGCCCGCCCGGCGGTGAGCGCGGCGCCGGTCGGGTTCTGCGCCCGGCTGGTGACGACCACCGCCCGCGCGCCGGCCTCCAGCGCCTCGGCGAGCGAGCCGGGGAGCGGGCCCGCGTCGTCGAGCCGGACCGGCACGGTGCGCAGCCCGAGCGCCGGCAGCAGGTCGAGCAGGCTGCCCCAGCCCGGGTCCTCGACCGCGACGGCGTCGCCGGGGCGCAGCCGGGTGACCAGGATCCGCTCGATGGTGTCCAGCGAGCCGGAGGCGACGGCGACCGGCCCGGAGGGCAGGCCGTCGGCGGCGAAGCCCTCGCCGGCCAGCGTGAGCAGGCCGGGGTCGGCGGCCGGGTCGCCGTAGCGGACCGGGGCGCGGCGGGCGGCCTCGGCGGCGACCGCCAGGGCCGCGGTGAGGTCGGGCAGCAGCGCCGGGTCGGGGTTGCCGTCGGCGAGGTCGCGGGCGTGCGGGGGGACCGGCAGGCGGATCTGGTCGCGCGGGGTGTGGGCGGGGCGCGGGCGGATCCGGCTGCCCTTGCGTCCGGCGGTCTCGATCACGCCGCGGTCGCGGAGCAGCCGGTAGGCGGCGGCCACCGTGTTGGGGTTGACCCCGAGTTCGGCGGCGAGGTCGCGCAGTGGCGGCAGCGGCGTCCCGGGGGCGAGCCGGCCGCTGCTGACGCCCTGTTCGACCTCGGCCGCGATCTCGCTGGCACGCCGACCGGTGATCCGATAGTCTCCTAGCACAAAACAGATTATGCACTAGTACATAGAGGTTGTCATGTCGACCACTCCGGACGGCGGCACGTCCTACCCCCGCACCCCGCGCACCACCCCCACCCGTTACAAGGACCGCGCCACCTGGGAGCGCGAGGCGATCCACGCGATCCTGGACGCCACCTACCTCTGCCACCTCGGCTTCGTCGCCGACGGGGCACCGGTCGTACTGCCCACCATCCACGCCAGGGTCGGCGACCGCCTCTACGTGCACGGCTCCACCGGCAGCCGGCCGCTGCGCGGCGCCAGGGGCGGACAGGGCCTGCCGGTCTGCGTCACGGTCACCCTGGTCGACGCCCTGGTGCTGACCAAGTCGGCGTTCAACCACTCGGTCAACTTCCGCTCGGTGGTCGCCCACGGCACCGCGCACCAGGTCACCGACCCCGAGGAGCTGACGGTCGCGCTGGACGCGCTGGTCGACCAGGTGGTCCCCGGCCGGTCCGCCGAGGTCCGGCCGGCCAACGCCAAGGAACTCGCCGCCACCGCCGTGATCCGCCTCGACCTCGACGAGGTCTCCGCCAAGACCCGGGCCGACCTCGCCGACGACGACGCCGAGGACCTCGCCCTGCCGTACTGGGCCGGTGTCGTCCCGGTCACCAGCGGCTACGGCACGCCCGTGCCGGACGCCTCCAGCACCGTGCCGCTGCCCGCGAACCTCGCCGCCCTCACCTCCCGCACCGCCCCGCGCGACGCCTGACCGGAGGCCCCGATGCTGATCCGCTCCTGGGACCGCGGCGACGAGGCCGAATGGCGCGCCTGGCTCGCCGAGGGCCGCGACTTCGGGCTGCTCGCCGCCAACGGCGGGCCGGGCCGGGGCCCGGTGCTCGTCCCCACCCACTTCCTGCTGGACGCCGACCGCGGCGAGATCCTGCTCCACCTGGCCGCCCCCAACCCGCTGCTCGCGGCCGTCCGGGCGGACCCCGAGGTCACCCTCGCGGTCACCGACGACTACGCCTTCGCCCCCGGCCACTGGCGCGGCGAGCCCGGCACCCCGACCAGCTACTACGCCTCCGTGCACTTCCACGCCACCGCCGTGCCGGTCGAGGACCCGGACGGCAAGGCGGAGATCCTCAACCGCCAGCTCGGCCACTTCCAGCCGGAGACCCCCGGGCTCCGGGTGGCCCCCGGCGAGGGGCCGCTCGGCCGGCTGCTCCCCGGCCTGACCGGGCTGCGGCTGACGGTCCGCGAGGTGCGCGCCAAGTTCAAGTACGACGACAAGAAGCCGGCCGCCGAGCAGTACGCGCTGGCCGGCCGCCTCGCCGACCGCGCCCGACCGCTGGACGCCGGAGCCCGTGCCCAACTGCTCCGCCGGAACAGCCGCAGGGCGGACCGCGCCGCCACCCGCACGGCAACCTGACACCCCGTCACCCGTTCGGCCCAGCCGCCGCGACGCGCGCACCCCGGCGCTGATCGAATGTGAGACGAACCCTGCCCTCCCGGCCGTGCGGGCAGGACCGTCGACCCCGGGGAGCGCGCGTGTCCGGTACCCACACCCATCCGGCGTCCGGCGAGGCACACCTCGGGCACGTGGTGTTCATCTCGGCCGCCGCCGCGATGGGCGGCTTCCTGTTCGGCTACGACAGCGCGGTGATCAACGGCGCGGTGACCGGCATCCAGAAGCACTTCGGGGTGGGCAACGGCACGACCGCGTTCGTGGTGGCCATCGCGCTGCTCGGCTCGGCCGCCGGGGCGGTGGTGGCCGGCCGGCTGGCCGACCACCTGGGCCGGGTCCGCACCATGCTGCTGGCCTCGTTCCTCTTCGCGGTCAGCGGCATCGGCTCGATGTTCCCGCCGAACATCGAGGTGCTGGCCACCTGGCGG
Source organism: Kitasatospora sp. NPDC057500 (assembly GCF_042802195.1). Lineage (NCBI taxonomy): Bacteria > Bacillati > Actinomycetota > Actinomycetes > Kitasatosporales > Streptomycetaceae > Kitasatospora > Kitasatospora sp. NPDC057500. Next base: position 13,634 of record NZ_JBHVER010000088.1, read on the forward strand.
GTGGTCGGCGGCGTGGCGATCGGCATCGCCTCGGTGATCGCCCCGACCTACATCGCCGAGGTCGCCCCGACCGCCTACCGGGGGCGGCTGGCGTCCTTCCAGCAGATGGCGATCGTGCTCGGCATCACCGTCTCCCAGCTCGCCAACTGGGCGCTCAACCAGGCCGCCGGCGGCGAGTCCACCGGTCACCTCGGCGGCGTCCAGGCCTGGCAGTGGATGCTCGGCGTGGAGGCGATCCCGGCCCTGGTCTACGGGCTGATGGCGCTGGCCATCCCGGAGTCCCCGCGCTACCTGATCGCCGACCACCGGGAGGCGCAGGCCCGCCGGGTGCTGGTGGAGGTCGAGGGCGAGGACGTCGACCTGGACGCGCGGGTGGCCGAGATCCGCTCGGTGCTGGAGTCCTCCCGCAAGCCGCGGCTGAAGGACCTGACGGGCGGCCGGTTCGGCCTGCTGCCGATCGTCTGGGTCGGCATCGGCGCCTCGGTCTTCCAGCAGTTCGTCGGCATCAACGTGATCTTCTACTACTCCTCCTTCCTGTGGCAGTCGGTCGGCATCAACGAGTCCAACTCGCTGCTGATCAGCCTCTCCACCTCGATCATCAACGTGATCGGCACGGTGATCGCGATGGCCCTGGTCGACCGGATCGGCCGCAAGCCGCTCGCGCTGGCCGGCTCGGCCGGCATGGCCGCCGCGCTCGGCACCGCCGCCTGGGCGTTCTCCTACCGGGAGGGCACCGGCGACGCCGCCACCCTGGACAACACCCACGCCACCGTCGCACTGATCGCCGCGCACGTCTTCGTGCTCTGCTTCGCCTTCTCCTGGGGCGTGGTGGTCTGGGTGCTGCTCGGCGAGATGTTCCCGAACCGGATCCGCGCGCTGGCCCTGTCCGTCGCCGCCTCCGCCCAGTGGATCGCCAACTGGGCGATCACCGTCAGCTTCCCCGACCTCGCCGACTGGAACCTGTCGGCGACCTACGTCATCTACGCGGCGTTCGCGCTGCTCTCCATCCCCTTCGTGGCCTTCTGCATCAAGGAGACCAAGGGCCGTGCCCTGGAAGAGATGGGCTGACCCCCGCCCGACCCCACCGGTCCCCCCGGCCACCGACCCGCCGCCGTGCCCGGCGGCCCGTCCCCCGAGAGGAAGCCATGCCTGACCAGGGCGGCTCCCGGCAGAACGTCACCTTCCCGAGCAACGGCCGCGAGGCCCACGGCTACCTCGCCCGCCCGCCGCAGGGCGTCGGCCCCGGCCTGGTGGTGGTCCAGGAGTGGTGGGGCCTGACGCCGTACCTGGCCGGCGTGGCCGACCGGTTCGCCGCCGAGGGCTTCACCGTCCTCGCACCGGACCTCTTCGGCGGCACGACCACCCACGACAGCGCCGAGGCCGCCCGGCTCAAGCGCGAACTGCCGGTCGGGCAGGCGGTACGGGACCTGCACGGCGCGGTCGACCTGCTGCTCGGCCTGGACGGCGTGGTCGGCGACGCGGTCGGCGTGGTCGGCTTCTGCATGGGCGGCGGCTTCGCCCTGCTGCTGGCCGCCGCCGAGGGCGACCGGGTCGCCGCGGTGGTCCCGTTCTACGGCCTGCCGCCCGATCCGGACTTCGAGTACCGGGGCCTGACCGCCCATGTGCTCGGCCACTACGGCGAGCACGACCGCGGGATCCCGATGGCCGCCGTGGACGAGGCCGCGATCCGGATCGGCGAGGCCACCGACGTCCGCCCGGAGATCCACTTCTACCCGGCCGGACACGCCTTCATGAACGAGGAGAACCTGCTGGGCACCTACGACCCGCTCCAGGCGGAGATCGCCTGGCGGCGCACCCTGACCTTCCTCCGGGCCCACCTCGGCTGACCCGGGCCGCGCCCCGCGCGGCGCCCCGACGACGTCCGCGCCATGCCCGCGCCGTGCCCGCGCGACGCCCCGACGACGTCCGCGCCATGCCCGCGCCGTGCCCGCGCGACGCCCCGATATTGGATGGACACGGACCACCCTCCCCTGCATAGTCACGGGGTGCACAGCCAACCCCCGACCTCCCCGGCCGACCGCTTCGCCTGGGCGAGCCGCAACTTCCGGATCCAGACCGCCGCCACCGTGGTGAGCGGCCTCGGCAACGCCGGCGCACCCATCGCCACCGCCTTCGCCATCATGGACGGCGGCGGCTCCACCGCCGACGTCGGCTACGTCACCGCGGCCCGGCTGCTGCCGACGGTCCTGCTGCTGATGGTCGGCGGCGCGCTCGCCGACCGGCTGCCGCGCCACCACGTCATGGTCGCCGCCAACCTGTTCAGCGCCGTCTCCCAGGGCGCCCTGGCCGCCCTGGTGCTGACCGGCGAGCCGGCCCTCTGGCAGCTGATGCTGCTCTCGGCCGGCGCCGGGGCCGGCTACGCGTTCTACTCCCCCGCCGCCGGCGGCATGATCATGGAGAGCGTCGCCCCCGAGCACGCCGCCCGGGCCTTCTCGGTCTACCGGATCGGCTTCAACGGCTCGCAGATCGGCGGCGCCGCGCTCGGCGGCGCACTGACCGCGGCGGTCGGCGCCGGCTGGGTGCTCGCCCTGGACGCCGTCTGCTTCCTGGTCGCCGCCGCGCTGCGCTTCCTGCTGGAGCCGCAGGCCCCGACGGCCCCGACCGAGGGCGGCGGCATGCTCCGCGACCTGCGCGAGGGCTGGCAGGAGTTCTCCTCCCGGCGCTGGCTCTGGGTGGTCGTCCTCCAGTTCTCGGTGCTGGTCGCCTGCGTCGGCGCGGTCGAGACGGTCTACGGGCCGGCCTTCGCCAGGGAACACCTCGGCGGCGCCCGCGACTGGGGCCTGGCGATGGCGGCCTACGGCGTCGGCCTGGTCGCCACCGGCCTGCTGATGGCCCGCTGGCAGCCGCGCCGGATCCTGCTGGTCGGCAACTGGGGCGTCTTCCTGTTCGGCGTCCCGGCGCTCGCCCTGGCGGCGTCCGCCCCGATGCCGGTGCTCTGCGCGGCGATGTTCCTCTCCGGCGTCGGCGTCACCGTCTTCAGCGTCAACTGGATGATCGCGCTTCAGCAGGAGATACCCCCGGAGGCGTTCTCCCGGATCACCGCCTACGACGAACTCGGCTCGCTCTCGCTGGCACCGATCGGCACCGCGCTCGCCGGCCCGGTCGCCAACCGGCTCGGCCTGTCCGGCGCGCTCTGGGCCTGCGCGCTGATCTCCCTGGTGTTCAGCGCCGCCGTGCTGCTGGAACCGCAGGTCCGCCGGCTCTCCCGGCGCCCCACCGCCCCGGCCGACGCGCCCGCCGACGCGGTCCCGGCCCCCGCCGCCACCGGCTGAACCGCCCGGACGCACCCCCGTGCGCCCCCTCACGCGCCCTCCGGCGGGCAACCGCCGGAGGGCGCGGCACGTCCGACCAGGTGACGACGGATGAGACCTGGGGGACGCCCGATGCCCAAGCCACTGCTGTTCCTGGACGTCGACGGTGTGCTCAACCCGGTCTGCCCCGCCCCCGAGGCCGACTTCGACACCCACACCCTGTTCGGCTACACCGTGCTGCTCTCCGCCCGGCACGGCGTCTGGCTGCACGAGCTGGCCGGCACCTACGAACTGGTCTGGGCGACCACGTGGGAAGAGCACGCCAGCACCCACATCTCCCCGGCGATCGGCCTGCCCGAACTGCCCCACGTCCGCTTCACCGGCTACGTCCCGCAGCCCGGCGACCCGCGCGTGCCGCTGATGGAACTGCTCTCCGCCCGCAAGTGGGCCCCTCTCCTGCGGTACGCGGCCGGCCGCCCGTTCGCCTGGGTCGACGACGTCATCCCGCCCCGGCTGGTCCGCAACTCGCTCTGGCGCCGCGACCGCCTGCTGCTGACCGTCGACCCCGGCCAGGGCCTCGAACGCCACCACGTGGACCGGTTGCTGTCCCGCCCGCCGCGCCCCGGGGCGGTGCCCGGGCTCAGCCGGTGGGCAGCCAGCTGACGTGCCCGGCGAGCAGCGCGTACCCGACGAACGCCACCGTGTCGATCAGCGCGTGCGCCACCACCAGCGGCATCACCCGCCCCCACCGCCGGTACAGCAGGCAGAACACCACGCCCATCACGATGTTGCCGACCAGCCCGCCGATCCCCTGGTACAGGTGGTACGAGCCGCGCAGCAGCGAGCTCGCCGCCAGCGCCGCCGGCCACGACCAGCCCAGCTGCCCCAGCCGGCGCAGCAGGTAGCCGAGGACGACGACCTCCTCCAGGATCGCGTTCTGCCAGGCCGACAGCAGCAGCACCGGGATCCGCCACCAGACGTCCGGCAGCCCGGACGGCGCCACCGTCAGGTTGTAGCCGGCCGCCTGCGAGCCCAGGTAGAGCGCCAGCCCCGAGCCGCCGATCGCCGCCGCGACGGCCGCGCCCCGGCCGAGGTCGCCCAGCTTGCGCCCGAGGTCGAAGCCGAGCACCCGCAGCGCAGCGCCCTCGCGCACCAGCAGGTAGCCGACCAGGACGACCGGCATCAGGCCGCGGCCGATGTAGTAGAGCTGCCAGACCAGGTCCAGCCAGGGCCGGCCGGGGGCGCGCGAGCCGTTCAGGGTGGCCACCTGCTGGCCCAGCTTCAGCGTCTCGGTGAGCGAGCCGGTGAAGCTGATCAGCGCGCCGATGCCGCTCGCCCCGAGCGAGAGGCCGAGGACGGTCAGCAGCTCCACCCCGAGCAGGCGGCGGGTCGGCTTCGCGGTCTCCGGTACGGTCGGGACGGTCGTCACGGGGGTGCTCCAGCACGGGCGGCGGCGGACGGGCTGCGCTCCGGTCGCCGGCGGAGGGCCGTCGGCGGACCGGAGCGATCATCCTTCCACAGCGCGCCCCGCGGGCCCGGGCCCGCTACCCCACCGGCCAGGTGTGCACCGGCTCGCCGCCGCGCATGTGCTCCATGTACCGCCGGGTCATCGCGGCCAGCGCGGCCGGCCGGTCCGTCCCGTACTGCTCGCGCAGCCGGTGGAAGGTCGCGCTCTGCCAGGACGCGCCGTTGACCCGGCGCAGGCAGCGCTGCTCGATGATGCCCAGGTAGCGGTCCCGGTCGGCCGGCTCCACGCCCCACGCGTCCAGGCCCTGGTAGGCCATCGGCAGCAGCTCGTTGAGCACCAGGTCGACGGCGGGGACGGTGGTCAGCCCGCCGCCGCGCCCGGCCCGGCCCGAGCGCGGCCACTGGAACACCGCGTCGACGCCGTACCTGGCCGCCTGCTGGAAGTTCTCGTCGGCCTTCTCGAACGGCAGCCTGGTCCAGATCGGCCTGGACTGCTCGGCCAGCACCCGCACCACGCCGTAGAAGAACGCCGCGTTGGCGAGCGTGTCGGCCACCGTCGGCCCGGCCGGCAGCGCCCGGTTCTCCACCCGCAGGTGCGGCACCCCGCCGCTGACGTCGTACACCGGCCGGTTCCAGCGGTAGATGGTGCCGTTGTGCAGCCGCATCTCGGCCAGCCTCGGTATGCCGCCGGAGGCCAGCACCTTGGCCGGGTCCTCGTCGTCGCAGATCGGCAGCAGCGCGGGGAAGTAGCGCAGGTTCTCCTCGAACAGGTCGTACGCCGAGTCCACCCAGCGCTCGCCGAACCACGTGATCGGGCGCACGCCCTGCGCCTTGAGCTCCGCCGAACGGGTGTCGCAGGCCTGCTGGAAGAGCACCGGGCGGGTCTCCCGCCACAGCTCCCGCCCGAACAGGAACGGCGAGTTGGCGCCGAGCGCGAGCTGCGGGCCGCAGATCGCCTGGGCGGCGTTCCACACCGAGGAGAACCGCTGCGGCGTCACCTGGAGGTGCAGTTGCAGCGAGGTCGCGGCGGCCTCGGCGACCATGGTGACGGACTCCAGCTGAAGGTGCTCGACGCCCTCGATGTCCAGCGTGATGTCCTCGCCCCTGGCAGCCAGGATCTGGTCGCTGAGCAGGCTGTAGCGCTGGTTGTGGGACATCGCGTCGAGCCCGGTGTGGTCCAGCTCCAGGGTCGGCAGGATGCCGACCATCACGATCCGCGCACCGGCCTCCGCGGCCCGCCGGTCGGCGTAGCGCAGCCCGGTGTCGAGCTCCTCGCGCAACTCCTCGAAGACGTGCCCGAAGAGCCGGTGCGGCGCGATGTTGACCTCGATGTTGAAGCGCGCCAGCTCGGTCTGGAAGTCGGCGGAGCCGATCGCGGTGAGCACCTGGGCGTTGTTCAGCAGCGGCAGGCCCTGCTCGTCGGCCAGGTTGAGCTCGATCTCCACCCCCAGGACGCCCTTGGGACGGTCGAAACGGTCCTCGCGCAGCATCCGGCCGAGCGCGTCGAGGCAGGACTGGAGCTTGCGCCGGTACATCTGCCGGTCCGAAAGGTCCGCCCGGGTCGCCACGACCTTCTCGCCCATGGTCTCCTCCTCCTGAGCCGGCCGGCCCCCCGACCGTGCAAGCATCATGCCCACCCCGAAGATCGATACCCGATCGCTTCGATTGGCTTGCATTGCAAGGAAACTGATGCCGTTTCAGCGCATCTGCCGACTTGCCCGGGGCCACCGCCTGTGATAAACAGGTCACCCTGCGCACCTGTTCGAGTAGAATTCGCACTGCGCCACGGCCGGCCGGCCATCGCCGCGAGACCCCCGGCGACAACGGCCGCGCCGGCACCGCGATCCTGCCCAACCGGACAAGGCCCAGGTCCCGTCACCGTCGACGCACCAGCCAGCCATGCCGGTATGCCGCACTCGCACGCCGATCTCGCACGGAGAGGCGACCTTGCCATGACTCTGCAGTCCCCCCAGCCCCCACCCAGTGCCCTGCGCGCGGTCCTGGCCGCGCTCGACTCGGAGACCGCGCTGCGCCAACCCGCCGCCGCCGCGCTGCGTCATCCGACCGGGCCGCTCCTCCCCGCGCACCCGCTCGCCGTCCACGTCCTGGAGGGGCCGCGGGCCGAACTCGCCGCCGCCCGGCGCACCGGCTGGCGCTTTCTCATCAAGGACGGCACCGAGGTGGCGGCCGCCGCCGAAGTGGTGCAGGGGGCGGAGGGCCACACCTTCTCCCACTTCACCGCCGGCCCGTACCTGGACTCCACGCTCCGGGCGCTGCGCGAGGCCTGGCAGCTCGCCCAGTCCGCGCGGTTCCGCTGCCAGCCGCGGCTGCTGACCTTCCCCGGCCAGTACGCGACGGCCCTGTGGCTGCACAGCCCGGACGGCGGGCCCGGCACCGATCTGCTGATCCCGCTGGCCCCTGCGCCGATGGGCGTGACCGCGCACCGCGCCCACCCGGCCGCCGAGGTGCTGCCGCTGCTGGCCCGCACGCCCGTCGCCCGGGTCCAGGTCGGCCCCCGTCCGCTGCTGCTCGGTACGACGGACGGCGCCCGGCTCGCCTCCGGGGCGCACTGAGGTCCCGGCCCCCGGGCCGTCCGACACCCGGACGGGTCATTCGGCATGGCCCGACCGGGCCGTTTGCCGGATGGCCCGTCCGGCGGCGCATTCGGCCCCCGACCACCTGAACGGGTGATCTCTGCCCGGGGGTTGTGGCGCATGTCACGAAATCGCTGCGCTCGCGTCCGCAGATGCCGACACTGGGAACCAGCGTGGAAGGACCTCCTGTCCTACCCACTTGAGCGCCGGTCCACACCTGGGCCGGCGCCGGACAGAATCCGACCACCGCGGCGGTGCCCGCCGGCCACCGGCGGCGCCGCATCACGGGGAGGATCGCAGAGCGAAGCGAGGGTACGCGTATGTGCCAGCACCGTCCTGAGTGCCCGTCGGCCGAGTCCGAGGACCGCGAGGCCGCCGTCCCGGTGGCCTGCCACCCGGAGCAGGGGTGGAGCCTGCTCTGCAACGGCGTCCTGCTGTTCGAGGACACCGGGGAGCTGCTGCCCGACGGCCGGGTGATCGCCCCGCGCCGTCCGGCCGCGAGCGCGGTCTGAGCCGCCGGCACTCCACGGGGGGAACGAGCGCGAAGGGCAGGGCCCCGGCGGACGGATCCGCCGGGGCCCTGCCGTGTGCCGTGCGCCGGTCAGACGCCGTACTCGTCCAGCGGCGGGCAGGAGCAGACCAGGTTGCGGTCGCCGTACGCGCCGTCGATCCGGCTGACCGGGGGCCAGTACTTGTCCGCCGGGTTCACGCCGGCCGGGAAGACCGCCTCCTGCCGCGTGTAGCCGTGCGCCCAGTCGCCGGCCAGGGTGGCGGCGGTGTGCGGGGCGTTGCGCAGCGGGTTGTCGTCGGCCGCCCAGGCGCCCGAGCCGACCTTGTCGATCTCGGCCCGGATCTCGATCATCGCGTCGCAGAACCGGTCGATCTCGTGCAGGTCCTCGGACTCGGTCGGCTCGATCATCAGGGTGCCGGCCACCGGGAAGGACATCGTCGGCGCGTGGAAGCCGTAGTCGATCAGGCGCTTGGCGATGTCGTCCACCGTCACGCCGGTCTCCTTGGTGAGCGGGCGCAGGTCGATGATGCACTCGTGCGCCACCAGGCCGCCGGGGCCGGTGTAGAGCACCGGGAAGTGCGGGGCCAGCCGCTTGGCGATGTAGTTGGCGCTCAGCACCGCGACCTGGGTGGCGCGCTTGAGGCCCTCGCCGCCCATCAGCCGGACGTACGACCAGGAGATCGGCAGGATGCCCGCCGAGCCCCACGGGGCGGCCGAGATCGGGCCGACGCCGGTGGCCGGGCCGGCCTCCTCCTGGAGCGGGTGGTTCGGCAGGTACGGCGCGAGGTGCGCGCGCACCGCGACCGGGCCGACGCCCGGGCCGCCGCCGCCGTGCGGGATGCAGAAGGTCTTGTGCAGGTTCAGGTGCGAGACGTCCGCGCCGAACTTGCCCGGCTTGGCCAGGCCCACCAGCGCGTTGAGGTTGGCGCCGTCGACGTACACCTGGCCGCCGGCCTCGTGCACCAGACCGCAGATCTCGGTGATCTGGGTCTCGTACACGCCGTGGGTGGACGGGTAGGTGACCATCAGCACCGAGAGGCTGTCGCGGTGCTGCTCGATCTTGGCCTTGAGGTCCTCGACGTCGACGTCGCCGTCGACCAGGGTCTTGACCACGACCACCCGCATGCCGGCCATCACGGCGGAGGCGGCGTTGGTGCCGTGCGCGGAGGACGGGATGAGGCAGACGTCGCGCTGGGTGTCGCCGTTGGCGTGGTGGTAGGCGCGGACGGCCAGCAGGCCGGCCAGCTCGCCCTGGGAACCGGCGTTCGGCTGGATGGAGACCGCGTCGTAGCCGGTCACCTCGACCAGCTGGCGCTCCAGCCCGCGGATCAGGGTGAGGAAGCCCTCGGCCTGGTCGACCGGTGCGAAGGGGTGCAGCTGGCCGAACTCCGGCCAGGTCACCGACTCCATCTCGGTGGTCGCGTTGAGCTTCATGGTGCAGGAGCCCAGCGGGATCATGCCGCGGTCCAGCGCGTAGTCCCGGTCCGACAGGCGGCGCAGGTAGCGCAGCATGGCGGTCTCCGAGCGGTGGCTGTGGAAGACCGGGTGGGTCAGGTACTCGTCCTCGCGCAGCAGCGCGGCGGGCAGCGCGTCGGCGCCCTCCGCGACCTCGGCGCCCTCGACGCCGAACGCGGCCCAGACGCCCGCCAGGTGCTCGCGGGTGGTGGTCTCGTCGGTGGAGACCGAGATCCGGTCCGCGCCGTCCTGGAAGACGTTGATGCCGTTGGCGCGGGCGGCGGCGGCGATCTCGGCGGCGCGGCCCGGGACGACCGCGGTGACGGTGTCGAAGAACTCGCCGTGCAGCAGCTCGACGCCGCCGGCCCGCAGGCCCTCGGCGAGGGCGGCGGCGTAGCGGTGGGTGCGGCGGGCGATGTCGGCCAGGCCGTCCGGGCCGTGGTAGACGGCGTACATCGAGGCCATCACGGCGAGCAGCACCTGGGCGGTGCAGATGTTGCTGGTGGCCTTCTCGCGGCGGATGTGCTGCTCGCGGGTCTGCAGGGCCAGGCGGTAGGCGCGGTTGCCGTCGGCGTCGACGGAGACGCCGACCAGGCGGCCCGGCAGCGAGCGGGCGTACTCGGCGCGCACCGCGAGGTAGCCGGCGTGCGGGCCGCCGAAGCCCATCGGCACGCCGAAGCGCTGGGAGGTGCCGCAGGCGATGTCGGCGCCGAGCTCGCCCGGGGACTTCAGCAGGGTCAGCGCGAGCAGGTCGGCGGCGACGGCGACGATCGCGCCCAGGCCGTGGGCCTGCTCGATCACCGGGGCGAGGTCGCGGACCACGCCGGTGGCGCCGGGGTACTGGAGCAGCACGCCGAAGACGCCGCGCTCGGCGATCTCGGCCGGGATGCCCTCGGACAGGTCGGCGACGACGACCTCGACGCCGGTGGGCACGGCGCGGGTGTTGATCACCGCGACGGTCTGCGGCAGGGTCTCGGCGTCGACCAGGAAGACGCCGCCCTTGACCTTGGTGACGCGGCGGGCCAGCGCCATCGCCTCGGCGGCCGCGGTGCCCTCGTCCAGCAGCGAGGAGCCGGAGGTGGGCAGGCCGGTCAGGTCGGAGACCAGGGTCTGGAAGTTGAGCAACGCCTCCAGGCGGCCCTGCGAGATCTCCGGCTGGTACGGGGTGTACGCGGTGTACCAGGCCGGGTTCTCCATGACGTTGCGCAGGATCACCGGCGGGGTGAAGGTGCCGTAGTAGCCCAGGCCGATCATCGACGTGAGCACGGAGTTGCGGCCGGCCAGCTCGCGCAGCTCGGCGAGGACCTCGGCCTCGCTGCGGCCGGCGGGCAGGTCCAGCGCGGTGATCGAGCGGATCGCCTCGGGGACGGCGGCGGTGGCCAGCTCGTCCAGCGAGCCGTAGCCGACCTGGGCCAGCATCTTCTCCTGCGCGGCGGCGTCGGGGCCGATGTGGCGGTTCTCGAAGGGGCTGGCCTGTTCGAGCTCGGTGAGGGTCGCGGGGGTGGTGGGGCGTCCCGAGTTCGGCTGGGCGTTCATGGTGGTCGAGGCCTCCTGGTCACGGACCGGCGGGGGTGCGCACGCCGGCCGCCTCACCGCTGCGGCAACAGCGGAGCGACCGGTCGGACGAACCCGACAGGCCTCCCCCTCTGTCATCGGGACCTGAGAGCTTCGCCCGCACGGGGCGCCGTGGGACGCCCCGCCGGCTTGCACCGTCGGTGAGGGTGGGGTCCGCCGGCTCCCTCGCCCGCGATCCTGCCCTGCTTTCCAGAGTGACCTATCCCGCACGGTACGGATGCCTGAGAGATTCCGGGGAGGAGTTGCTCCTTCGGCGCCCCGACCAGCGGTTTCCGCTGTCGGGGACTCTCCCGAGCGGGCTCGGCGGTCGCGCCCAGGGTACCAGCGGGAGGCACCGCGATCACGGCTGCGTCAGGCCGTTCGACGACTTCGTTGCTGACGGGGCCGGTGACCCGGTCGGCGCAGCCCCGCGCCCGTCCGGCCGCGCCCCGGTCGCGGGCGTCCGGTTCATGGCTTTTGGTGTGAAGTGGCGCTGTCCTGCGGGCGTTCCGCGAGCTCACCGCACTGGAGGAGAAGAGAGTGCAGACCGACATCGACCCACGGGACCTGATCGGCCACAAGGCGGTCGACCGCAACGGGGACAAGATCGGCACCATCGACGAGGTGTACCTGGACGACGCCACCGGCCGGCCCGAGTGGGCCGCCGTCCGGACCGGCATCTTCGGCCGGGACGCCTTCGTCCCCCTGACCACGAGCGAGTTCTCCGGCGACGAGCTGCGGGTGCCGTACGACAAGTCCCTGGTGAAGGACTCACCGGACTTCGGCGTGGGCCAGCACCTGTCGCCCGCCCAGGAGCTCCAGCTCTACCGCTACTACGGCCTCGACACCCCGAGCGAGGGGCGGCCGACGGCACCGGGCGGCGTCCCGGAGGCAGAGGCTGCCGACCTCGACTTCGGCACCACGGCCGGCGCCGGCACCGGCACGGCGGGCGCGCCCGCCCAGAACGGGACTCCCGCTCCGAACGGGACGCCCGGCGCCACCAACGGGACCGGCGCGGGCCACGGGACCAACGCCTCCCGTCCGGCCAAGCAGCTCACCTTCCACCGGGCGGGCGACCTCGACAAGCCGGCCGACCCCGCCCCGGAGACGCACATCCGGCCCCTCGCCGCCCCCGCGCCCGTCACCCCCGCGGCCCCCGTCACCCCCGCGCCCGTCAACCCGGCCCCCGCCGCAGCCGCACCGTCGCCCGCCCCCGCCCCGGCTCCCCCGTCGGCCGCACCGCACCCGGCCGTCGAGCCGCATCCGCAGCCCCAGTCGCATCCGCAGTCGCAGCCCCAGTCGCATCCGCAGTCGCAGCCCCAGTCGCGGACTTCGCGCCCGGAGAGCGGCCCGGCCGCCGCCTCCCCCACCGGCCGGGTGGAGATCACCTGCCGCGAGGAACGCCTGGACATCACCACCGAATGGCAGGTGATCGGCACCGCCAAGCTGCGCAAGTACGTGACCAGCGAGCACGTGGAGCGCCGGGTCCCGGTGGTCCGCGAGCGGGTCCGGGTCGAACGGATCCCGGTCGGCGAGGCCGAGCGGGCCGCGCTCGACGAGAAGGAGATCGCCGAGGCGGTGGAGGAGGTCACCCTGCGCGAGGAGCGCCCGGTGGTCCGCAAGTACCTGGCACCGGTCGAACGGGTCCGCCTGGTGATCGAGCGGTACACCACCGAGGAGGTGGTCCGCGAGGAGCTGCGGCGCGAGCAGGTCGAGATCCACGACGACGTCGCGGCCACCCCCGCAGCCCCGTCGTCACCGCCCACCGCCGCGCAGAACCCGGCCCGTCAGGTGCCGGCCAGACCACTCGTCTGACCCCGCCTTCCCCCGGTTCCCACAGGACCCCGGCCGCCCAGGCCGGGGTCCTTCCACTTTGCCAAAGCTTAACCAATGAATATTTGACACTCTGAAGTATCTCCCGGCATGGTTACTTCAGTTCATTCACTATGTACGGGAGGAAGCAACCGTGAGTGAGGCACCACAGCCCACCACCGCGGCCGAGAAGCAGAGCAGCGCCCGGGTCCTGCCGGCCCTCATCCTGGCGATGCTGTCGTTCAGCGTGGTGCAGACCGCGGTCGTCCCGATCCTGCCCTCGCTCGCCAAGGAACTGGACGTCTCCGGCTCCAGCATCACCTGGCTGATGACGGCCAACCTGCTGTCGGCCGCCGTGCTGACCCCCCTGCTGGGCCGCTTCGGCGACCTGCGCGGCCGCAAGCCGATGCTGCTGATCTCGCTCGCCGGCCTGGTCGCGGGCTCCGCACTCGCGGTCTCCACCCACTCCTTCACCTGGCTGGTCGTCGCCCGCGTGCTCCAGGGCGCCGGCGGTGGCGTGCTGCCGCTCGCCATCAGCATCGTCCGCGACGAACTGCCCAAGCAGAAGGTCACCGGCGGCGTCGCCGCCATCAGCGCCTCGATGGGCGTCGGCAGCGGCCTCGGCCTGGTCGCCACCGGCCTGCTGCTGGAGCACTGGAGCTACAAGTCCATCTTCTGGATGGGCCTGGTCTTCGGCCTGATCGCGGTCGCCCTGGTCGCCCTGCGGGTGCCCACCGACCCGGTCACCGACAAGGACGGCGGCGCCGACCCGCTCGGCGCGCTCACCCTCGCCGGCTGGCTCTCCGCCCTGCTGGTCGCGGTCAGCCAGGGCAACACCTGGGGCTGGACCTCCACCAGGACCCTGGGCCTGTTCGCCGTCGCCGCCGTGGTCGCCCTGATCTGGGGCTTCATCGAGGTCAAGGTCGCACACCCGCTGGTCGACATGAAGATGATGTCCCGCCCGGCCGTCGCCTTCACCAACCTGGCCGGCCTGCTGATCGGCTTCGGCATGTACGGCTCGTTCATGGTCATCAGCAACTTCGCCCAGACCCCGGAGAAGCTCGCCCACTACGGCTTCACCGCCACCGTGCTGCACGCCGGCGTGATGCTGCTGCCCTCCGCCCTCGGCTCGATGGTCGCCGCCCCGCTCGGCGCCCTGCTGATCGCCCGCCGCGGCCCCCGCCTGCCGCTGGTCCTCGGCGGCGTCCTCGGCGCCGTCGCGATGGCCTACCTGGCCCTGCGGCACAGCCACGAGGGCGACATCTACCTCTCCTCGGCGATCTTCGGCCTCGGCATCGGCCTCGCCTTCTCGGCGATGCCGGCCTACATCAACGGCGCCGTCCCGGTCGAGCAGAGCGGCATCGCCAACGGCATGAACGCCGTGCTGCGCACCGTCGGCGGCGCGATCGGCACCGCCGTCATGGCCGCGATCCTCACCGGCGACACCATGAAGCTGCCGATCCCGGTCTCGCTGCCCACCCTGGACGCCTACCGGCACGCGTTCTGGACCGCCGCCGTGGTCTGCGTCGTGGCCGGCGCCGTCCCGTTCCTCATCCGCACCGTCAAGCCGGTCACCAGCGTGACCGTCGGCAACCGGACGGCGGCCCCGACCCCCGGCCACGAGCCGGTGAAGACCGACGCCTGACGAGGCGTCCGACCCGCGCCCAGGGACAGGGCGCGGGGACCGGACCCGGACGGTCGCCGAGGGCATCGCGACCGTCCGCGGCCCGGATCCGCGAACGGCCCCACCCGGCCCTGTGCCGGGTGGGGCCGCTTCGGCTCAGTGGCCGTCCTCCCGCTCCGCCTCCGCCGGCCAGTCCTCGCGCAGCGGCAGCGGCCGGGCCGGCTCCAGTGCCGGATCCTCGACCGCGAAGGTCCGCACCCGCCCCGGCCCGCTCCACGGCGTCTCGAAACGCACCGTCACCCGCCCCACCCCGCTGCCCTGCACCCACCCCGGCCCGTACTCCGTGTGCCGCACGTCCTGCCCGGGCAGCCAGCGCCGCGCCACCGCGGCCTCCTCCTCGACCGCCTCCGGCTCCTCCTCCGCCCCGGCGCCCGCGGCCGCCGCCGCGGCCTCCGCCTCCTCCCGGACCGCCTGGGCGAACAGGTCCTCCTGGGTGTAGTCGGCCAACTGCGCCACCCCGACGCCCAGCAGCCGCACCCCGCCCGTGATGTCCACCTGCGAGGCCAGCCGCCGGGCCGTCTCGACGATCACCGTCTCGTCGTCCGTCGGGCCGCGCAGCGTCTCGGAGCGGGTCAGCGTCGAGAAGTCGAAGCGCCGGACCTTCAGCACCACCGTCCGCCCCGAGCGCCCGGCGCCGCGCAGCCGCCGCACACAGCGCAGCGCCAGGGTCTCCACCTCGCGCAGCACCCGGTCGCGGTCGGCCAGGTCCACCTCGAAGGTGTCCTCCACCGAGACCGACTTCGCGTCCTGGTCCGCCACCACCGGCCGGTCGTCCAGACCTATGGACATCTGGTGCACCCCGGCCCCGTGCGCCTTGCCCAGCAGCTGCACCAGCTCCGCCTCACCGGCCTCGGCGAGCTCGGCCACCGTGTTCAGCCCCGCCCGGCGCAGCACCTGCTCGGTGGCCGGACCGATCCCCGGCAGCGCCCGCACCGGCATCGGCCCGAGCACCGCCCGTTCCTGCCCCGGCTCGATCAGCACCAGCCCGTCCGGCTTGGCCCGCTCGGAGGCGATCTTGGCCATCAGCTTCGACCCCGCGGCCCCGACCGAGGCGGTCAGCCCGGTCCGCCGCTCGATGTCCGCCCGCAGGTCCTCCGCCAGGGCCAGCACCAGCCGCTCCCCCGTTCCGTGCTCCGCCTCGGCCAGCACCGGTCCGTAGGGACCGGCCTCCAGGTCGACGAAGGCCTCGTCCAGGCTCAGCGGCTGCACCAGCGGCGACAGCTCCCGCAGCAACGCCATCACCAGCTCGCTCACCTGCCGGTACGCCTCGAAGCGCCCGGTCAGGAAGGCCGCGTTGGGGCAGAGCCGGCGCGCCTGCGCCGTCGGCATCGCCGAGTGCACCCCGAACCGCCGCGCCTCGTAGGAGGCGGTCGAGACCACCCCGCGCCCGCCCAGCCCGCCGACGATCACCGGCTTGCCGCGCAGGCTCGGCTTGGCCGCCTGCTCCACCGACGCGAAGAAGGCGTCCATGTCGAGGTGGATGATGCTCGGCAGTGACCGCACCTGCCGATCATGCCGTACGGGTCCGACAACGCCGCCGAAGCCGCCGGCGCCTCAGCGCGCCGCCTGCTCCGGGCCCGCGTCCGCCAGCGCCTGCGGTATGCCGTGCTCGCGCGGCCCGAGGAACAGCGGGTCCGGCCGCAGCCAGGCGTTCAGCGCCGCCTTCCCGGCCCCCGGGATCTCCCGGAACCCGCCGTACAGCCAGGTGGCGTTGCGCGCCTCCGGCACCCCCACCGCGTACGACTCGATGCCCGCCGCCTCGCAGAGCGCCAGCGCCCGGCGGACGTGGAAGTCCTGGCTCACCAGCACCGCCCGGTCCACCCCGAAGATCCGGTGCGCCCGGGTGCAGGAGTCCCAGGTGTCGAACCCCGCGTAGTCGCCGACCACCCGGACCTCCGGCACCCCGTGCTCGATCAGGTAGCCGCGCATCGCGTCGGTCTCGTCGTAGCCCGTCCGGCCGTTGTCCCCGGTGACCAGGATCGCCTGGACCTTCCCCGCCCCGTACAGCTCCACCGCCGCGTCCAGGCGGTGCGCCAGGTACGGCGAAGGCCTGCCGTCGAACAGCCCGGCACCGAACACCACGGCCACCGGCGCAGGCGGCGCGCTCGCCACCGTCCCCACCCGGTCCCCCGCCGCCAGCCACAGCCAGGCGCTCGGCGCGAGCGCCAGCGAGCAGCCGACCGCCACCAGCTGGAACAGCCGCCGCTGAGCCGGCCGCCGGCGCAGCCGCAGGCCGAGCCGCACCGCCCTGCGCGCCACCAGCGCGGGAATCCCGGAACCGAACCGCACATGCCCTCCCTCGGCCGGCCCACCTGGCTCGTCCCGGCACTCACCGGGCACGACGACGCCGTGGGCCCGGACGGTTCCCCGTC